>NZ_MUFN01000002.1:275602-286931 GCF_001996205.1 Salinivibrio sp. IB574
GAGATAATCGCCCCTGAATTGGTAAATAATATCGCACACGCAATACCCTGTATAAGTCTAGCTCCAATTAGAAATTCAACACTTGGAGACATTGCAGCCATAACCGATGATAAACCAAATATTATCACTCCCGAGTAGAATACTCTTTCATGGCTATATATATCCCCCAAGCGCCCCATCATTACCATCATAGATGAGAGAGCAATAACAAAAATATTCATAATCCATTGTAATACAGATAGTGATGAAGAGAACTCACTTTGTATATCAGGTAGAGCCGTATTAACAATGGTGAAATCCACACACCCTAAAAAGCTAGCTAAACCTACTCCTAGAAGAGCTAGGTTTGGTTTTTCACTTAACATAATCAGTCATCCAACAATAAAAATTATCACTTATGGTCACCATGCCAATAAGTAAAAAATAGGTAAAAAATTAGAGATGAATTAAAAATGAAAAAGATCTAGTTCAATCACTATTATTAAACAACGAACTCGGGGCTTGCTTATGTAAGCCAAGCTCAATCCCCCTGATCATTAACTCATTACTAGATTGACATCCCAACTTATCTTTTATGAAGGAAATGTGAGAATCAAAAGTCTTTATTGATATATTGAGAGCATTGGAGATGAACTTCCTTTTGTATCCGTTCAGAAACAAGAATAATACTTCTTTTTCTTTTGAGGTTAGCTTCTTCAATGAGACACCACAACTTATATTCTTAGTTATCCCAATTGATTGCTTAAGTATTGAATCCCCATTAGAAAAATCAAATATCATTGCATTCGCTACTATGCCTGACACATTCCCTTTCTTATCTAAAATTCCCTTTTTCCTAACATAGAGATTAAACCTTTTCCCAGATACATCTATGATAGGCTCAAAAAGATCATAGCTTTCTCCTAGAAGGGTATTTTGATCATGAGAACGATATACATGGGAAAAAATTTTCCAAGGCATGTCTTCATCTGATTTTCCAACCAAATCACTAACATTGGAGTGGCCTGATAGTTTTAGAAACGCTTGGTTACATGCTACAAACCTATAGTTTTTATCCTTTATAAAGAGGAGACCATTGGGAAAATTAATCAATGGCTTATTTATAAAATCTTCAATGACTTCCATATCTTAAACTTAGTATTGTTTGGCGAGTGAAGATAGTACAGCAGTAGATGAGACATGAGAATAGGGATAACCCCTAAGCAGATGTAATCGGTGAATAACGTTTTAATATATCAATATATGTGCAATGACATCGATCAGTTAGAGCAATGAGTAAAGTTGATGGTGCCATCACTCTCATCATAGAGAAATATAGCAGTCACCTACTCTTTGGCGTTCAAGCAAAAGGCACAAAAAAAGGTTAGTAAACACTACGTTTACTAACCTTCTAGAATCTGGTGGCCCCTCCCAGATCTGAACTGGGGACCAATCGATTATGAGTCGTGATATGACTGTTTTCGATAAAATCTCACATCATCTCATATTAGTTTATTTATGTTTTAATTCAGATAGTTAAAAACATTTCTTCAGTTCGTCTTTTCTCGTATAGTCTCATTCAGGTACGCTCTTGTTTGACTAAGTGTTTGACTATAAATCGCCATAGTCAAACAAGGGAATCTTTGAGTGAGGGAGTGCGCCATGTTAACGGTAAGTGCTATTCGGGGGCTAAAACCCAAAACCAAACCCTACTATGAGTGGGACAGTAATAGTGAGCGCGGAACGGGCAAACTGGCAGTGCAAGTCACGCCAAAAGGAGGAAAGCGCTTTGTATTTCGTTACTTTGTGGCGCGCAAAGCAAAATTCATTACGTTAGGCCAGTTCCCGGCTCTGTCATTGAATGATGCAAGAGCCAAACAGAAAGAACTGGGTGATTTGCTTATTCAGGGGATTGATCCGAAAGAGCACATCGAGACGAAAAAGCGTGACCAAGAAAACGCAAAGCGCGAGGAAGCAAGGAAGGGGTCTATACAGCAATTGTTTGAAGCCTATGTCGCGCAAATGGTGAGGGACGGTAAGCGTACTCACAAAGCCGTTCTGGCATCTCTTGAGAAGGAAGTGTATCCGGTTATACCACCTGCTACGAAAGCCAAGGATGTCACCACGCACGAGTTAAAACTGGTGCTGGCGGAAATGATAAGACGTGGCGCGAAAACTCAGTCCAATCGTGTACGCAGCTATCTGATGGCCGCGTTTAACTACGGGCTAAGACACGATAACGATCCTGCTAACTTCATTGATGAAGCTAAGTTTGGCTTAGTGTTTAACCCGATGACGGCCATCCCTAAACAGAAAGATGCAGAGCGTGTGGGTAATCACTATCTGAAAATGGGCGAAGTGATCCAGCTAATCGCTGACCTAAAAGGGGAATATGAGCGGTTTAAGATGGGCGATACCATCCGGTGCCTGATTTTACTTTGCCTCTATACCGGAGGACAGCGACCTTATGAACTGGCGGCTTCTAAGTGGGCGGCGGTAGATTGGCAACAAAAGTCACTATTGGTAAGTCGTGATTTGTCTAAAAATAAGCGAGAGCACATCATTCCTTTGACTAAATCTGCGCTGACGATTCTGCGCCAACTGCGCGAGGTAAACCAATACTCTGACTTTATTTTTCCGCACCGCTTAAACCGCAATGAGCATATCCGGCTGGATTCGCTCTCTCAGGCAGTTACCCGATACCGAGACGCTACGCCTTTTGTTTCGTCCTTCATCCCCCGCGACATCCGCCGCACCTGTAAAACCCTGATGGGCGAGATTGGCATTTCCAAATCACTGCGGGACCGCATTCAGAACCATGCACTAAATGACGTATCCAGCAAACACTATGACCGCTATGAATACCTGCCCGAGAAGCGAAGGGCTTTGGAATCATGGGAGCAACGATTAAACGAAAACACAACTGTCACCAATGTAGTGGCATTTGCGGGGAGAGATTAAGCCATGTCATCACATAAGGAACTGGGTATTCAGTTGCCACCCTTATTGCCTCTTGAGTATTGCACTGTTGAGCGAGCGGCGCGGCTGTTAGGTTGTGAGGAAGAAGACATCTATCACTGGCATGAAGTCGGTGCAATAAGTTTATGTGTCAAATTGGAAGATCAGAGCTGTAGGCCAAGTATCCGGATTAAAACTGAGGATGGGATGATGTCTCTAGCCGAGAAAAAAGTGCTTGAAAAGGAAGGTGCACTTGATGCTTTTATATCGACACATAGTATTTTGGGAGGTATATACCTAGAGCCATCTAATAGCGACACATGGATGTTTGGTTTCAGTGGCTTTGCTAACGGGTTTTGGAAAATACGTGGCAAGACTGAAAACGGAAACTGGTTACTAACCACAGTTGGAGAGATTGAATATAAGCCAACTGGAGAAGGATTAGAGCATGTTACCTTACTCTCTATTAACCTTCCTCCGATAGAGGGAGAGCGGTATGTATTTAAACCAGACTTAGAAAAGCTACACCGAGCAATACATGGTATTGAGACTCTGTCGAATCGCTACAACGACAGAGAGATTGCGGAAAGTATGAGACAGGCAGAATTAGAAGTACAAAACATCCGTCCATATCGGGTTGAAAAAAAACAGGCCCACCTAATTCGTTTACTTATCGAATCACACCCTAAGCTGGGAACTGAAGTTTTAGAAAAACCATATGCGGCATGCGATTTGTTGGAGGCCCAATTTGCGAGGGATGGAATTGGCACTATTGATGCAGATCCTGTCACCGTGGGCAACTGGATTTCAGGCAAACGAAAGAAATAACGAGAATTTAAAGTTACTAACTGCAAATAATACTTAACTAAGTCCCTTCCTACCCAGGAAAACGTACCTATATTAGCTAGCCATGTTCTCAAGTTAACCAATTCAGGAGCAGAACATGGCAATAAATCGCATTGTATCTCTTAAAGAAATGTCAGCCCTTGTTGGGCGTTCTCCTAAAACTATTTGGCGCTGGTGGCGCAAGGAGCAATCATTCCCCGCGCCTCGGCAAATCAACGGACGCACCATTGGCTGGCGCGAAGCAGACTATCAGGCGTGGCTGAATGGGGAGTGGCAACAATGAGCAAACTCCCTGCACCAAGCAGCAAGGCCGAATTGTGTCTGTTAGAGCTTTTACGCCGTGGCAAGGCTGGCCTACATCCGCTAGATGTGAATATCCGAGATCTTACCCATGCCAATTTGCTGGACGAAGCCGGTAAGTTTTGGAGTATTACGTTACCGACGGATATGAGTCTTCTCCGAATTCGTCATGGTGTGCGTATCGCCGATCAACCCGCACCGTTTACCAGTGTGCACGGCTACAAGGCCATGTTTAAACGCTACTGGCTGGCTGATCTCGATGCGGCAAAAAGTGCGATTGGTTTGCTCAATAGCTGGCGGGCCAAACGAGGAGTAGAGCCGCTATCAAGTCGTGACTGCAATGCGCTGCTAGCCGCTTTTCAGCCGGAGCCGCAAGCGTTAGGCGAGGTAGCATAATGACGAGTATAACCAAGCATCCCGTTGATCACGCTGAACTGGCAGATAAGGCCTTGTGCCAGCTAGAAAGCTTAACTTTCGTACTTTGCACTGCTCATTTTGAGGACGTTGATAACCAACATTGTAAGGGGGTTATATGGGCAATGCAGGAGCTCGCGACAACGGCTAAACGTCACTTACAGGCTAGTCGAGGCGATGTGCCCCTGCGCCGCCGATAGTAGAAAACCGTTTAAACCAATGGCTGTCAGTGTTGGCAGCCATGTTTATTGGCAATGACAAAAGCAAGTAACTGCAATCATCTAAGCATCTGATTTAACAGGTTTTGAGACGAGATGAGATATGTTTTCAAGGTTTTTTAGGCGCATTTCCACTTTTTTCAAAGCGCTTGGTTACTGAGAATAACTTGGCAGGCCGAAAGCCACGTTGATAGTGGCCACTTACCCAAGTAAAGGAAGCATGTCGGGTTTTATTAATATCTTCTACTCAATATCCATATCACTGATAAGAGAAGTAAAGCCAATACACTTTGGTTCGCCGACTTCCGAGGTGTGCGAAGCGACTTTAAAACTGCAAATGGTGATGACAAGCGAGCAGGTGAAGCAATAAAAAGGAGCTCAGAAATTGGCCTACTCCACTAATACAGGATTTTTCAAAACCAAAGACAATCGCTGCTGGATGGTCAATACTGGGCCAGGCTTATCGCCGCTCTACACTGATATCCTTCAGTGTTTGGTAGGTCAGTTGGAAGCGATGGAATCTCACTACGCTCGGGTGTTCTGCTTTCGGTTTGATTTGCACCTAACGGCGTACACCGATGATAACGCAACAGTGAGCCGCTTACTCTCGCTGGTGGTAAAAGCCCTAAAGCGGCGCTACAAAACGCCTAACATTGGCTACCTATGGGTAAGAGAGCATGAAAAGGCCAAACAACAGCATTACCATTGCGTGATTTTTTTAGACGGTTCAAAGGTGAATCACTTCCACACCACTCAAACCATCATTGACGACTACTGGGCTGCTTTTGAAGGAGGCCATGTACAAGGATGCGGTTTTAAAGTACTACCCAGAGGGGACTCTCACGCCAAAGCTGAGATCATCTACTGGCTGTCGTATCTCGCTAAAGTGCGTGGCAAAGCCAATGGCAAAGGAAAACGCTATAGGCCCAGCCAAACTAAACGCTACGGTGTCAGTAGGGTTAAAATCAAAGCGAAAAATTGCGCACTTTTAGACTAGAAAGAAAAACCGCACACCGATGACATCTTTGCGTCGCTAACCTTTGTGGGGTGCGGGTCTTGAGTCAATAAGTGCGCAAAACACTGCGCAGTTTTGAAGGGGGAAAGTGCGCAGTTGTAAATAATGTGAACTCTATTTGGGCCTATCCACACTCCCTGCGGCTCAGCACGTCGTTTTGATATAAGCCGTCTTCAATGATTTTCAATGTGATGGTTTCCCAGCATTTCCGACTCTTCACCCGATAATGCTACACTCATAACAAAATTGGCTTGAACCAAAATATGCAAAGAATCGCAGAAGTTAAGCTTTTGTTAGAAAATTAAAATTAACTAGTTTGTGGATTGTAAACTTTCATAGCCGCATCAAAATCAAACTCTGGTTCAAACTCAACACGTAAAACTTCATCATCGTTCAAGTCTGATAGGGAGATTTTTATTGCTCCATCATCACTACCTCTTAACGTGTAAAAATAATTGACCTTCAATATCTCATTTGAACAATATTCAACAACTAAAGATACAAACTGACGCTCAACCAGCACATCGTAATAATAACTAAAATCTTTCAGGGAAAGCTTGTCTTCAGAAATATTTTTTATCAAATCAGTTGCTCTTCTATCAATGGCAACTCCAATTATAGCTTTGAGTTTATCAACACTAATTTCCATATAGTACCCGCTGTCTAATATAGCTGAATGAATCAAGAACAAACGCCACCAAAACACGCAAACTTGTAGTCGAGGCGCATGCGCAACAGAACAGCTTCCGCTCTAATTAACCTTGTCAACAGCCAGCATTTTCGAGCAATTTTTTCACTACCGTTTCTAAATAGCCCGGTTCTGGAAAAAGCGATTTTGTATAAAGCCAGTTTCGGCGTGGCCCTATGGTGAATGTACCAGTTCTTGCTTTGTAACCGGGATTCACATGATAGGCTCCTGAGTCAAGAATCGCCTTGGCTCCTGCTTTTGAAAGCGTCCATTGATGTCCACCTTTTCCTGGTCTAGTATCATCAATTCGACAGGCAAGGCCTTGCTCTGTAACCGCCAACCAAGTTTTCTGTTTCGATGTCCTAAAAACTAAAACTTCCCGAAGAATATCCTCAGCTTGATTATCCGAGGCATTCTCAGGTTCCGTTTCTTCCTGCTCTGGTGCTCTTAGATATGTTCGGTACGCCAATACCGCCATTACAACAGCAGTGAAGGCTGTAACAATCTGCGTAATCACTTGTATCCAAACAGGAAAACTCATTTAGATAAATCTCTCTACTATTTAGGCAGTTAACACTGAAGCACCGCGGTGCCTTATTAATCAGGAAAGTTTCGAAGAACCTTATAGCGGATACTGCTGTTATCAGCTTCCAATACTTCGATAATAGCGCCCTTGTAACCAATACGTTTTGATTCACTCAGGTCGTATTCAACTTCATTGTTAAACGCAGGCCGTGCCGTATTATTACTGAATTCCCGATAGCCGATGYTAATCTTACTTCCTACGCGCCCACTGTAGATCAAGGTTTGCTGAAAGCTATTCCTGGTTTCAGACACCCGACCACGCCGCTCATAATCGGCATCGTAACAAGAACTGCCGCCAAGTGTAGTGATGACACAGACTTGGCTTCCTTGCTCCTTACCAACCGCGAGCGCCTCAATAGGATCAGATAGAGCCCCTCTAATTACACCTGTGGCTGAGAAAAAGTCTTTTTTTTCATCAAATCCTACCTGGCGATAACTTTTTCTGGGAATATCGTATAGCGCGCCATCAACACGCTGTTTGACGTACAATACTTGCTCCTCGTAGATTATACCTTTCTCGACCATGTGATCACCCACATAAGCCGTGACCTCTTTACCCAAGGGAGGATAGTCAACATCTTTCGTGGCGGAAGGAGAGCCGTTGTACTGAACTGATGTACAGCCACTAAGCGCAGCAAGTAGCGAAATCAAAAATATATGCTTCACTTGTTAACTCCTTTTCTGATTTACGCCAGAGCCCACCGGCGCGCTTTAGCGCGTCCGGTGCCGAAGGCGCGAAGTTGATTGACTTGTTAGGCGACCACTTAGGCGCTCTACTCAGGAAAGATAATTTCATATGGCTTCCAACCAAAGTAACTGTAGAAAAACATGCCGCCATTTTCTCTGTCAGTCAATTTCGCTTTTAAGTGGAACTTGGTGCCTACTGGATACTCGCGGATAAAGTTTTTCTTGCACTCGGTTAATAAATCGTGCGGGTCTACGTCTCTACGCTTGCACTCTTTTGCAATTTCGTCTGGGATTTTCTGGCCGGTCATTAGTTGCAGTTGAACTGGATCAGTATGCCCCGACTGATAGAGTAGCCTAAAACTCTCAAACCAAAGCCTGTGGTAACTTTGCTCTAAGGCCATGTAATACCTCGATAGGGCTTTGTTTCCTAATAGTGAATGCGCACTGTTTTCACTGCACAAAACAGGATTATCCTCTTTCCCCCCCTTTACTTAGCGCACGATGCAGAAAGGGGTTAAATGCCGAAAAGTGGAGCCACTACGATTAAGAGTAGTGATTCATTCTTTTAGGAAACAAAGCCGTTACTCAGTGCTTTCTTCAACTTGCTTCAGTATATATTCCAATTCAATTTCAACTTCATGCCACAAGCGAATTGCTAAATAGAACACCATGACCACAAACTGCTCTTTGACTGAAAGAAGCGAGTACTTTTTACCTAAACCGGGCGGTCGATCAGGATTGCTGGAAATAACCTCTTGAATAAGAGCCTGATCTTCAGAAGTAAAGCTTTTATAAAAGTTATTAACTTCCGACTTTGACAACTGCATGTCTGCTCGGTGGGCAAACTTATTACGAATATTGGTAACTGAGACAAGTGGCTTGTATATTTCCTCGTCCAAGCCAAATGCAACAGCAAGTTTGAGCTTATTTGAGAAATCTATTTGCATCTTCTCAATGTAGTCAGAATTAGTAGCAACTAGCGATACAAAGCGATCTACATCTTGCTCCAAAGCCATATGAGCTCTAATAACAGCCCCTAGTTCATCTTCATTGAGTAAAACCGACATTAACTTTTGGTGCATCAAAACTCCTATATGCATAACACCCGCAGCACGCGCGGCTTTGTAGTGAAGGCGAAGCCGCAACGGAAAAGCCGTCGCTGTGCCTGCGCTTGTTAGCATTACGCTTTACCTTTTCTCTCATCCCAAGTCTCCAATACGAATAGCGCAATAGTATGAGCAGAATGGATCGCCAACCGTGCATGCCGTGGCTTTAGGTTGTATATCTTTCGTCCCTGCCCGTGAGCAGAGCTTGCATGAGTTCTGAAAGCACCAATTCCATCGACTACAGAAAGTACGCCAGATAGGATTTTTTTGAGATCGTCATCTTCCAAAGCGGCTGGATCAAACCCCAAGTCCGCACGAACCACCTTCCACACATTTTGAAGATCCTGCTTCTGAGGCACATCCAGATCTTCGTCAGCGATGTAAGTCTTGAAAATAGATTCCAGAATATTACATGCCGCGGATACAGCTTCTCTCGGCTCTGAATTCACATTCGCAAGAGCGCGATTAAACTCTGCATCAATAGAGGGGATATCTCGGCCTTTAATTAATTCAGCTAGAGATCGGCTTGGAGCGGCACAGCCATCAGAAATGATGCCACCCGTAATATACGTAAGATTACATCTAGAGAGGATAGCTTCGAGCTTGTCTTTGAACTCCTTCTTTACGTCTACGCTTGGGGCACCAAACCAAGAAGAAGTGTCTTCTTCTACGTCAGGTAACTCCATGTAGCATTCAATAATTCGTCCCAGAACGACCAAGGGAAAATCGGATTCTTTGTTGACTCGCCGAAGCCATGATTGAACCTTAACGGGCTTTGATCCTTCAGGCGGTTCACCGGGAGCTTCAGCATATGAGAATAGATTGTCCAAGCTAGCATGGGTTTCTAGGTTCGGCATATTCTCCGATAGCACAGCTATTATTGGAGCTGGGATTTCCTTTCTCATAGAGTCACTCGTATCTCTCTCGGAATGCTAACGAATGACATGGATTCCCCCTCTTGAAGATCTGCCACACTTTAGGTGCGGCCTTTAATACCGGAGGTAACCATGTCTACTCAATTCTTTTGTGGCGTTGATCTCGCCAAGCACCACTTTTCTCTTCACGCGGTGGATGACCACGGTAAAGTCATTCTCCATAAATCTGTTTCACGCGCTAAGCTACTGGCTACATTAGCAAATATGCCTACGATGTGCATAGGTATTGAGGCCTGCAGTGGGGCACATTATTGGGCCAGAGAATTCAACAAGCTCGGCCACGATACCCGCATCATGGCCGCAAAGTACGTCGGCCCTTATCGCACAAAAGGAAAAAATGACCTGAACGATGCCGTTGCCATTTGTGACGCTGTTCAGCGTCCAAACAGCCGGTTCATTCCTGTTAAATCACCCGAACGCCAAGCGATTCTCGCGATTCATCGTGTACGTGAACATTGGGTCAATGAACGTACCGCCCTCATTAATCGTATTCGTGCATTACTGGCAGAGTTCGGCATTATTATTCCAACAGGACGAGCCGCCGTTCACCGTCAAGTACCACTCATTCTCGAGGCAGCAGAAAATGGCCTGCCTGATATTGCTCGTGCTGTCGTGGCAGATTGTTTTGACCACCTACAAACACTTAATCAGCGTATCGACGATACCGAGCAGTGTTTCGATATGGTGACCAAGGCCAGCCCTAATGCCCAGCGTATTCTTAATGTTCGCGGCATTGGTCCACAAACAGCAACGGCGATTATCGCTACTATCGGAAAAGGCGAGCAGTTTGATTCCGGTAGAGACTTTGCTGCTTGGCTTGGATTAGTGCCCAAACAGTACTCTACCGGAGGAAAGCCGCGATTGGGTCGTATTAGTAAACGAGGAGATAAATATCTCAGAACACTCTTAGTGCATGGCGCGAGAGCCGTCATCACGAACCTAGGCGATAAGCAAGATAGGCTCAGTGTCTGGGGGCGAAATATCCTTGAGCGACGTGGCATGAATCGCGCCATTGTCGCTCTCGCAGCCAAAAATGCACGTATTGTGTGGGCGTTATTGCACCATCAAACAGATTATCAAGATACCGAAAATCAACAGTTTATTGTCCTAATCCATTGGGATGATTGCGACAATCTCTCCTCCTTCTAGCAAAAAAAGAACATTGGCTATTGGAGCATTGCCGTAGCTTGCATCGTTCCATACATGAGAATGAAGATACATGAATTGGTTTAATATCTCTTTTGGTACGTCGCGTGATACGGCCATTAAAACTGTTCGCCTCGGGATAGACACGAGCATCTGTTTCGCGTTTAAAATTTCATGAGCCTTTAACATATGCTTTTTTGACAGGATAGCTTCACTACTGAATGGTTTACCGCTAGCAGTAAGAACTTTGTTATCAAGAGCCTGAGAAAGTGTAAACACAACATCCATACTCTCTAGATTAGAGTAAGCATTATTTACAACATTTTGTATATCGAGCTTATCTTCGTCGCTGTGCATTAGAAAAATGAAGTTTTCAGGAGTATCCATTCCAAAACCAATAACCAAATCAGGTTTTTCGGGTTCTCCAATCAACGTTTGACGCACTGCACCAT
>NZ_MUFN01000020.1:0-54548 GCF_001996205.1 Salinivibrio sp. IB574
GATCCATTCCCGCTTCCAACATCGCTTTAAGTGCATCTGTCGTTTTGCGCCACATGGCAAAGTAAGCAACAGACTGTGCCCCCTCGCCTTGACCGAATTTGGCGGCAGGGTCGGCTCCTAGCGCCATCAACATTTTGATAGCTGGAATATTGGTATCAGCCACCGCAAAGGCTAATAGAGTGAAATGCTCGTTGCCTGGCGCATCAATCTCTGGCAGTTTTTCCGCCAATGCTTTCGCCCTATCGATATCATGGGCTTTAATCGCCTCGGCAACGGCTAATAATTCCCCCTCAAAGAAGACCTCTGGATAGGGTTTACTGCGGAACATATTTAACACTCCTGCTTTTGCGGTAGCTGATAGTAAGAAAACTGACAGAATAATAAAAATAATGTATTTCATAATGGGTTAAACCTGCTTGGCTAGCGTGTGTAAATCGCCAACTTTACGCTCTTCAATAGCTTCGCGCATCATATCCATACCATGTAGATCTAGCTTTTCTTTTCCTTTCACTCCGGCAAAACTTACAACGGCCGCAGCAGCAGCGCCCATTAAAGAACTATTAGAGCTAAGGCTTGTAGACAAGACTCCGCTGGCACTAAGTGCTAAAGCAGTCAATGATTTAGGTTTAGATAAGGTATGAGTGGTATTTCCAATGGCCGCCGGCGCAGCACGACTCACCAATGGTATATCTTCTTGAAGAAACGTCAGTAACTCTCCAGCAATTCGATAACGGGTGATATTCGCATCACTGCCTTGTTGCTCTTTTGGCACGCCATAGCGCTCGACCGTATTTTCATGTAAACCGGCACCATTAAACGTCGTAACTTGGAAATCACCTGCTTTGGAAGCAGCAGAGGCTAAACCCGCTCCCAAAGAGTGGCCAGTTCCTTCTATACGGCCACTTTCACTCTTTGTTTTGATTCCAATCTGAACGGCTCGCTCGTAATACACTGACTCCTTATTCACTCCTTGAGGCAAATTTGCTTGGCTCCAGTCTTGTCCTTTTTCTGTCCCACGGAATGCCAATACTGGTTTTGCATCTGGCCCAAACACCTTGTGATCTGGCATATACACTTGAGCCCGGAAATTACTTCCTTCAACACGTAAGTCTTTACGTGACAATCCTAAATCATTTAAGTCATCATCATTCGCCAGCTTCCATCCTGAATCATTATCAAAATCCTCGACAAGCTGCTTGCGTCTGTCATCTAGATCATCAACAGGCTTATCTAACGTATAGATGTGATCACTCAGCATCGCTTTTTCAGCCGCGTCCATATCTTGCGTAAATCGTTCAGCAACCTCTGGCTCTTTCTCGCTGGCACGCTCAGTGATCGCTTCTCGTGCTTTGCGCCGCTTGGCTTTAGTGGTGCCTTTTTCTAACACATACAGCATTTGTTCGGGTGAGCCGCCACTTTTTACCAACGACGATAAGGCTTCACCGAGAGGTGGTAATTCCTTGGGAAGCGCTTGCGTGATGGTGCCCTTGAGCTGCTGCTCTGCCACGGACTTAAAATAGCCAGGACTGTAAATCGGTTTTGACCAAAGTGTTTCAACCGGGTTAACCAAAGGCAAGATCCGCAAAAAAGGCGCATTGCTTTTAGCCGCCCCCTCACCACAATCATGTGATGGTGATTGATAAGGTGTATCACCAATAAACACATCGCCTGAACCCGCAGCAACCTGACCGCCACAACCAATGGCATCGCCGACCCGTGAGGCCGGCTTTCCGTTGATGGAAACATTCGACGACCCTGCACTAATGCTACGCCCATGAATACCGTGGGGCATTTTCGGACAAGGGCAAGCATGAAGCAGTACAGGGTCACCTTTGCGGGCTGCTGGCTTGCCATTGATTGACACATCAGGGCTACCGCTAATAATAGGGGTGGCAGGGAAGCAACCATGCCCTGCCGCACTGTCTCCGAGTCTTCCAGCACTTGGCATAATTACCCCCGTCGGTCCGGATCGTCAGGCTGTTGAGGCTTATCTGTCTCATCAGGCTGAACCATAGTAGGTGCCGTGCCTTTACCGGGAGAGCCGCCTTCATTGATCTTGACTTTGGTGCCAGAGATAGTGATCCCGCCGCCGTCAATTTTGACAAAACCACCGGGGCCTTTAATTGTTAACTCATTACCAGCTTCTAGGACAATATTTTTGGCGGTTAAGTAACTCTCATTACTGACTTTGGTCCGTTGGTTAGCACCGATCTCTTTCTCTTCCGAGGCCGTGGCTTGTGTGACTATCCCGCCTTCCACTTTGGTGATCATACCGCCAGAAATAAAGCGACTCAGTTTACCCAAGATACGCTGCACGAGGTTGCGGCCAATTTTCTGGTGATGATCTTGACCAAATTCTTCAACGACATTTTTGCCAACCATACGATGGCTATTTTCCGTCACAGATTGATAAGCGTTGCGCCCGACTTGACGGTGGCTATCCACTCCCACAAATTCGCGATGGATGTTTTCGGTGACAATATCTTGGTCTTTCTGCGCATGGATGTAGATTTGCTCGATAGACGCTTGGTCTTCAAAGCGGATTTCATTCGATCCTTCACCCTGGTGGGTTTGCGTTTTGAGCACCGTGCGCGTTTTGTGGTTAGGAAGCAAATACGGTGGCACGTTCGTCGCGTGGTAAGTGCGCCCGGTAATAATCGGTTGATCTGGATCGCCGTTAAGGAAAGATACGATCACTTCATGGCCGATGCGAGGGACTGCCATAAAGCCGTATTGTGCGCCTGCCCAGCCTTGGGAAACGCGAACCCAACATGAACTGTGCTCATCTTGTTTGCTTTCTCGATCCCACGGAAAGTGCACCTTCACGCGGCCGTGCTCATCACAAAAGATTTCTTCGCCTTTCGGACCAACCACTTCGGCAATCATGGGCCCATCAACTTGCGGCTTAGGCTGTGGGGTGGCACGCCATTGTCTTGTCGCAGGGATCACTTTAAAATGGTTATGGTAGGTGGTTGCACCGGTTCCGCCCTCTTCTTCCAGTGCCTGAGGCTGCGTACCCACATGCGACACACTCACCACCAACCAATCTCGGTTAGCCGGTTTGTGCAAGCTTTCAATCAAATCAAATTTCACACCCGCTTGCAGTGCAGGGACATTACTTTGACCCTGAGCGGTTGAGGCTTCACGTCGTAAAAACTCGTTACGAATGCGGGTAAATGCCTTACCGCTGGCATCGTCTTTGTAGCGGCCAGGGGCATCAAAATATTCATAGTCCGTGCGCTGATAGCTAGTGCCATCCGCCTCATGGGGCTGAAGAAAACTGTAATCCGGCTTTTTAAAGCTATAGTCCTTGAGGACGGTTTTATTCGACTCACTTTGGTCACTGATATCAATGTGGCGAACATAAGGATCGCTATAAGTCCCTCCAGAAAGGCTATTTTGCTCAACGGGCTTGGCATACTTTTCTATAAGTGATGAGTCGTCGTAGAAGTGCACTGTGTGCTTATCTTCTAAGTGGGTAAAATAGTAATTAATCCCTTCTTCAGCAGCGAGGCGATGCAAAAACGCTAAGTCGCTTTCTCTGTATTGCACACAGAATTCACGCTCAGGTAACTCTCGCTTGAGAGTAAAGCTAACATCAGTAATTCCCATCTCTGTTAATAACGTTGAGATGATGTCTTTCACTGTCTGGTGTTGGAAAATACGGCTATTTTGACGTAACGATAAACGCTCTAATGACGGCACCAGAACAAGGGAATAAAAAGTATGGTGGTGACCGATGTCTTTATGTGTGAAGCGACGAACAATACCGTGTACGTACTGCACGGGTTCTTCGTTGCGAAATACCGTTAAAAGCGCTTTTTTATCTACCGTTTGCTCGGCAGTAATTCCCGATTGGCGGCTGGCGAGCGAAATATCGTAGCGATAACCATACAAAGGCTGACCGCCTGCATAGCTATCAGACACGGACTCATGCCCTTGATATTCACGTACAACAAAGGTGTCTTCTGCTAAACCGTCTACAACCAGTGAAAATCTCAGCGTTGCCATTACTTATGCCTACCTCTATACATGGGGAAAACAAGCAGCCCACTGTGCCAGCGGGCCACTCGATTTATATCGCGTATCTTGATATTACGCTTCGATAGGCTTACGCCAGTCGTCTGAACCAGAGGTACCAGCGTTGACGTGATCCCACGTAATTTTACGGTATGACATAGACACAGTTAGGTTCTGAGTAAAGTCATATTTGGCCGGGTCTTGGCAGTGTGGCATTTCACAGTGAATATCAACGATAGAGGCGCTTTCCAATTTAGTGGTAAAGAAGTTTTCTTGCTTACCTTCAATTGAAGTGCGATACCACTTAAGCTCGACGGTAGACATTTTCTCACCTGATGCCAGCGCGTTATAAAGCAAAGGCACAGCTTTGTTCAGCGAAACAGTAAACTTAAATGGCTTATGAACACGTTGACCTGATGGTTGACCAGATTGCGGGTCAGTTGGGACGGTTACATTGTGATCAAACTGCTGAACCAGCATTTCATCTTCGTGGCCTTCAACAAAGGCATCGCCGATTGAGTCAGCGGTGCAGGCACCGGCAGTAATCAAACCCTGAGTTTCACCTTCAATCGAGATATAACATGGAGTTGGCATAATTGCTCCTATCAGTTTTTAGTCGTTAGGCATAACCACCTTGGCTATGCGTCGAGCGTCTTCAAGCCAATTTCATGCCAACTATTTTGTTGTTTAATATCAGAACCTTATAAATAGCATGACCAATTTTTTGTACGCATCAAGCAACTTTTTGCTCACGCAGGCAAAAACTTGCTTGGAAAACGACTAACAACAAAACAGCGATAATCATGACGGAGAGGATAAAAAAACGCCCAGCAAGGCGGCTGGGCGGGAATGGAAGGTCAACATGACGCTGACACAACATCAGAACTAGCACATTGTCACAATGCAATTGCACTGTATGAGTAGCTACGGCTCATGGTGATATTTGGTTCATTTTTTATTCAAATGGTTGTGGATCACCACTGCCGTGGCGGCGAATTTCTGGGTTGCCTTCACTAAAATCAACCACTGTGGTGGGATGCTCACCCAATACGCCACCGTGCATAATCAAATCCACACTGTGTTCGAGATGATCACGAATCGCCTCAGGGTCTGATTCGGTAAAATCATTGCCCGGCAAAATCAATGACGTCGACATCAAGGGTTCGCCCAACGCCTCGAGCAAATCAAGCGCGATACGGTTATCCGGTACGCGAATACCAATGGTCTTACGCTTCGGGTTCATTAATCGGCGCGGCACTTCTTTCGTCGCCTTCAAAATGAAGGTGTAAGCACCGGGGGTGTTATTTCGAATCAAGCGAAACGCGGTATTATCCACCCGAGCGTAAAGCGATAACTCGGATAAATCACGACATAGCAACGTAAAGTTATGGTCTTTGTCGAGATCACGAATCCGGCAAATGCGTTCCAGCGCCTGTTTATTTTCTAGTTGGCAGCCTAATGCATAGCCCGAATCGGTCGGATAAATAATGACCCCACCATTTCGGATAATCGCCACCGCTTGATTAATCAACCGCGCTTGCGGATTCTCTGGGTGGACGTAAAAAAACTGACTCATGGTTCCTCCTGCTTTAGCTCTGCCACTTTAGGATGCTCAACCGCGATCCAGCGTTGGTGGCTAGCGCGCCGGATAATCCTTCTTATACGTCTATTGTAACGCGTCTGGCTTGTCGCTATCTAGTTGATTTACTGATTGCCATTTTTGTTCAGCCGCGTCTAACCATGTCCAATCATGCCAAACCGGCTGACTGTCTTTGGGTAGCCATAAATTGCGTCCCAGCTCTGTCCACGGAGAAGGATAATGAAAATCCGATCCCAGCGAGGCCAACAATCCATAATCTCGCGCATAATCGGCCAGTAAACGACGCTCTTGTTGCGACTGCTGAGGAAGAGCGACTTCGATAGCATCGCCATTGGCTTCAGAAAATGCAGCCAGTAATCGTTTCAACCACTTGGCTTTGAGCTTGTATCGCCCTGGGTGAGCAAGCACCGCCTGCCCGCCGGCCTCATGGATCGCCGCAACCGCATCTGCAATCGAACACCAATTAGGCGGTGCATAGCCGGTATTCCCTCGGGTTAAAAAGCGCTTAAAACAGGCTTGCATGGTTTTCGCGTGACCTTGTTCGACCAACCAGCGTGCAAAATGGGCACGGGTCAGCGGTGCATCGCCAGCCAGTTCACGCGCACCAGCAAGAGCCCCTGTGTAATGCGAGCGCTCTAACCGCTCAGCAATCAGCTCAGCACGTTGTTGGCGTCGCTCAGCTTGTTCGGCAATCAATGCGGTTAATGCCGGATGCTGGGGGTCGACATTTAATCCCACAATGTGGATATCAAAATTCTGCCACAAGGTCGAAATTTCGATGCCGTTGACCAGCGTCAGGGGCAAGTTTTGATGGTCGATTTCTGCTTGCGCCTCCACCAGCCCAGCGGTGGTGTCGTGGTCGGTAATCGCCAACACGCCCACGCGACGCTCGACCGCGCGCTGCACCAAATCTTTTGGTGATAGACGGCCGTCGGAGGCAGTGGTATGGCTATGTAAGTCAATGATCATGGTGTATCGGGTTTCCTTAATGCGCTCGCGCCTTAGCACTGTCGGTTTGTGTCTTATCAGCCTGAGGCTGAGTACGCGCCATGCGGGCTCTGTCGATGCGAATGCGCCAAGTTAATCAGCGCTCGGCGAGCACGGTGAATATCTTTGTTTTTTATTATCGTGTGCTTATTCCGCACTTTTTCTGCATTCTTTTCGATTTCCCCGTTGACACAGAAGCAAAATATCAGTTTACTAGTACACAAGTTAACGCGCACCACTTCTCCGTCTCGGGGAGCAATATGGCGCTAAGGGTAACAGTCACGACGGAGTCTCGCAGCATGTATTTCAACGCCGCGTCTAGATCACATTCGATTCACACTGCACCCACTGCCGAACAGGCCGTGAGTGTGTTGGCGACATCCATGACCTCTGTTGCGCTTATTTGGTGGCACGGCTCCTCACGGGCGGTGTGACGCGCTGTATAAACAGCTACCTTATTCACAACGCCCGCCACTGATGCGGGCGTTTTTGTCTCTCAGTTTTGCCATCACGCGTTATCGTGCCACTACGCATTCAACCACGGTAACCCGCAACCATAATTGATAAGGATATTTGATGATTATTGTACTTAAACCCCAAGCCACCGAGCAGGATGCCAACGTCCTCCTCAATCAAATCGAACAATGCGGGTTAAAACCACTTTATATGCCGGGTGTGGAACGCATTGTATTGGGCGCACTGGGTGATGAACGTGTGTTGCAACAGTGTCATTTTGAGGCCAACCCGCTGGTTGAGGAAGTCAAACCGATTTTAACCAAGTACAAACGCGTGAGCCGTGATGTGCAGCCGCACGACAGCGTGGTGCATATCGGCAATGTACCTGTAGGCGGTCAACACTTCGTGGTCATGGCAGGCCCCTGCTCGGTGGAGTCGGAGTCTCAGTTGCTATCCGTGGCGGAGCGCGTTAAAACCCATGGTGCACGTGTATTGCGGGGCGGCGCCTTTAAACCACGCACCAGCCCTTATGATTTCCAAGGCATGGGGGTTGAGGGACTAAAGCTACTCAAACAAGCCAGTGAGCTGACTGGCATGCCAACCGTGTCAGAAGTGATGGAAATTAGCCAAGTCGACGCGGTGTGCGAGTACATTGATTGCTTGCAAATTGGCGCACGTAACATGCAAAACTATGGCTTACTCAAAGCGGTAGGCGAAACTGGCAAACCTGTCTTGTTAAAACGTGGGCTTTCCGCCACTATCGAAGAATGTTTGCTGGCAGCGGAATATATTGTCGATGCGGGTAACCCCAATGTGATTTTATGTGAACGCGGTATTCGCACTTACGAAACCGCCACACGTAACACCTTGGATTTGAATGCCGTGGCCTTGATGAAGCAACGTAGCCATTTGCCAGTGTTGGTCGACCCAAGCCATGGGACGGGTGTGCGAGAGCTGGTGACGCCACTATCACGCGCTGCGGCGGCCGTGGGCGCGGATGGCATCATTGTGGAGAGCCACTTAAACCCAAGCGAAGCACTGTCAGACGGTCACCAAGCCTTAACCGGCGATATGTTCGCGCAGCTGATGCAAGAACTCACCCCCTTTGTGCAAGCGGCAGGGAGAAAGCTGTGAACACTCATGATCCCCAACATGGCGAGCTTGATACGCTCCAACTCTCGGTGCCTTATGTGGCTGACCCGACCGAGTTGTATGCCGCCGTGTGCCAAGATAAGCCTTATAGCATGCTGTTGGAGTCGGCAGAGATTGACTCCAAACGCAACCTTAAAAGCCTGATGCTGATCGATGCGGCCGTGCGCATTGAATGCCGCGGGCAGCGCGTCACCTTACAAGCGCTCACTCATAATGGCAGTCATTTGCTGGAGAGCATCGCCCAGAGCGCAGCGCTGAAAGCCCTCGCCTGTGAGGTAGCGCAGGCCAACGAAGGAGACTTCCTCGCCCTAACGTTGACGTTCCGCCATCCCAACGACAATGGCGCGCTGTTGGATGAAGACGCCCGTCTACGCCAAGCGTCGGTGTTTGATGCCCTGCGTGTTATCAAACAAAGTGTCGCGTTGAATAACCAACCTGACGACGCGCTCTTTGTCGGTGGCCTTTTTGCCTATGATTTGGTGGCCAGCACTGAAACCCTGCCAGCGGTGGAGGGCTCCGAGCACTGCCCCGACTACCTTTTTTATGTTGCAGAGAGCTTGCTGGTGATTGACCACCAGCATCGCCGAGCGCGCTTACAAGGCACCTTATTTGGTGGTGATAACGCCCGCGCCCACTATGTGGATTTATCKCGTCGTTTGCAAAGCATCAAAGAAGCCTGCTTATCGCCTGCACCGCTTCCAGAAGCGCCCGTGGTCACCGATCATAGCGTCGCGGTTTCTGTCTCTGACTCAGACTTTTGTCAGCAAGTCGACGCGCTGAAAAAGCACGTGATTGCCGGTGATGTGTTTCAAGTGGTGCCATCGCGCCGCTTTACCCTCGCATGTCCGTCACCGCTCAATGCTTATCGAGCGCTGAAGCGTGGCAACCCTAGCCCGTATATGTTTTATCTGCGCGATAGCCAATTTAGCTTGTTTGGCGCCTCGCCAGAAAGCGCCCTTAAATATACTCAAGCAACCAATCAGGTTGAGATTTATCCCATCGCCGGTACGCGCCGACGCGGGAAAACTGCCCAAGGCGATATTGATCACGACTTGGATAGCCGCATTGAGCTTGAGCTGCGCAATGATGAAAAAGAAAACGCCGAGCACATGATGCTGGTCGATTTGGCCCGCAACGACGTGGCACGAATTAGCACGCCCGGCAGCCGCCATGTTGCCGATTTGCTCAAAGTCGACCGCTACAGCCACGTCATGCACTTAGTTTCTCGGGTGGTGGGTCAGCTGAAACCCGATTTAGACGCGCTGCATGCGTACCAAGCCTGTATGAATATGGGCACGCTCACCGGCGCACCTAAACTTCGGGCGATGCAGCTCATCCGTGACACCGAACAATGCCGTCGTGGCAGTTATGGTGGCGCCGTGGGCTATTTTACCGGATCAGGCGAGATGGATACCTGCATTGTGATCCGCTCTGCCTACGTTGAAAACGGCCTTGCCACCGTGCAAGCCGGCGCGGGCGTGGTGTTTGATTCTGACCCACAAGCCGAAGCGGACGAAACCCGCGGCAAAGCTCAAGCGGTGATCCATGCGATTCAAACCGCCCACCAAGGAGGCCAATCATGAGTACCCCGCAAATGGACATCGTGCTGCTCGATAACATGGACTCCTTTACCTACAACTTGGTGGATCAATTTCGCGCACTGGGTTACCCGGTCACGGTGTTCCGCAATCATTTAGAGGCCGAGGCGATTGTTCGTCATATTCGCTCCCTGCCCCAGCCGCTGCTAGTGCTCTCGCCCGGCCCAGGTGCGCCTTCCGATGCCGGCTGTATGCCCGAGTTGATTGAAAGGCTGCGCGGCCAAGTGCCGATGCTAGGGATTTGCCTGGGTCAGCAAGCGATCGTCGAAGCGTACGGCGGCACAGTCGCCGGAGCTGGCACCATCATGCACGGCAAAGCCTCAGCCATGCACCACCAGCAACATGCGGTATTTGGCCCATTGGCATCCCCACTCACCGTGGCCCGTTACCACTCGCTGGTGGCCACTGAGGTGCCGGCCAGTTTGGATGTCATCGCCACGACCTTGGATGGCGACGATCAGAAAGTAATGGCCGTGGTGAGCAATACCGACTACGTGGTCGGTTATCAATTCCACCCAGAATCTATTTTGACCGCACAAGGTGCTGCCCTGCTCACCCACACCATCGATTGGGCCAGTGGCTATTATCAGCGCTAACAACATTAGCGCTTACAACAACACGTGCCAGATAAGCACGGAGCTCGAACAGACAAATACCGAGGTTAAGTACAGTGATGGATCAACTACTAGAGACGCTCTACCAACAACAGTCACTCAGTCAAGCGCAAAGCGAGCAGCTGTTTAGTGCGATCATTCAGGGCGAGCTCGAGCCAGCGCGATTAGCGGCCGCATTAACCGCATTAAAGATTAAAGGGGAAACGCCTGAAGAAATCGCAGGGGCAGCAAAAGCACTGACTGACAACGCCGAACCTTTCCCCCGCCCCAGTTATCCGTTTGCCGATATCGTCGGCACGGGAGGCGATGGCGCGAACACCATTAATATTTCAACCACGGCCGCCTTTGTCGCCGCGGCTTGTGGCGTGAAAGTTGCCAAACACGGAAACCGCGGGGTGTCGAGCAAATCGGGCTCATCGGATTTACTCGCCGCCTTTGGCATTGACTTGGCGATGCCTGCCGACCACGCCCGCGAGGCCTTGGATAATCTGGGCGTTTGCTTTTTATTCGCCCCGCAATACCACACCGGCGTACGACATGCGATGCCCGTGCGCCAAGCAATGAAAACACGCACCATCTTTAATCTGCTTGGGCCGTTAATTAACCCAGCGAAACCCAGCATTGAGCTGATGGGCGTGTACGACCAAGCCCTAGTTGCGCCGATTGCACAAACCATGCAAAACCTCAACATGACGCGCGCGGCCGTGGTTCATGGTGACGGTCTGGATGAAGTGGCTATCCACGGCCCCACAACGGTGGCAGAAATCACCCCAACTCACATTGAGCATTACACCTTAACCCCTAGCGACTTTGGTGTATCCCAACACCCGCTGGACAGTATTGCTGGGGGCACACCGGAGCAAAACTGCGCGATGATCAGCGCGATTTTGCAAGGTAAAGGCACCGACGCCCAGCAAGCCGCGGTGGCCGTCAATGTGGCACTATTGCTACGCTTATTCGGACAAGAAGACTTGAAAGCAAACACACAACAGGCCTTGGACGTGATGGCGTCGGGCAAGCCTTACACCATCATGCAAGCGTTAGCACAAAGGAGCGCAGTATGACCACCTCAGCCCTCAACGACACCATTTTAGGCCGCATTGTCGATGACAAGAAACGCTGGGTAGCCGCGCGCAAAAGTGCTCAGCCGCTGGATAGCTTTATCGACCAACTGACGCTCAGTGATCGCGATTTTCGTGCTGCACTGGCCGCGCCGGGGTCACAGTTTATCTTGGAGTGCAAAAAAGCCTCACCTTCAAAAGGCCTGATCCGAGAAGACTTCGATCCAGCCAGTATCGCCCGTGCTTACCAACCCTTTGCCGCGGCCATTTCGGTTTTGACGGACGAGGACCACTTTCAAGGCAGTTTTGACTTCTTACCGATCGTGCGCGCACAAGTCGATGCGCCTGTGCTTTGTAAAGATTTTATTATCGACCCGTATCAGGTTTACCTCGCACGTCATTATCAAGCCGATGCAATCTTATTGATGCTATCGGTACTCGACGACGCCGAATACCGCGAGCTGGCCGATTTAGCCGAGTCGCTAAAGCTGGGCGTGCTTACTGAAGTGAGCACCGAAGACGAGCTCGCACGTGCCAATGCCTTAGGGGCGGTGGTAATTGGGATTAACAACCGGAATTTGCGCGATTTAAGCATCGATCGCGACCGCACCAAACGCTTAGCACCACAAGTGGCCGAAAAAGCGATCGTGATTTCAGAAAGTGGCATTCATAGCCACCGCCATGTGCGCGATCTTGCCCACCATGCGGATGGCTTTTTGATTGGCAGTGCATTAATGGCAGAGCCCGATCTTACCCTCGCGTTACGTAAAGTGATCTTGGGAGAAAATAAAGTCTGCGGGCTCACCTCCGCTGATGATGCCCTCGCCGCCTATCAGGCAGGCGCTGTCTACGGCGGACTCATTTTTGTTGAGCACTCCCCGCGCGCGGTGACACCCGCCGTGGCCGAGCGCGTCCAACAAGGTGCGCCACTTCGCTATGTCGGTGTGTTCCAAAATCATGCGCTAGACACCGTGGCTGAGTACGCACAACAGCTCAGCCTTCACGCGGTGCAACTGCATGGGGATGAAGATGCAGCGTATCTACAAGCATTGCGTGAGAAGCTCCCTGAGCACTGTGAAATTTGGAAAGCGCACGGTGTCTCTGATGTCGCACCGGCTTTAGACGGCGTGAATGCGGACCGTCACCTTATCGACAGCCGAGTCGGCCAACAATCTGGCGGCACGGGTAAAACCTTTGATTGGCATCTGATCCCTAAAACTGCCAAAGACAAAGTCATGATTGCCGGCGGGCTCACCCCCGAGAATGCGTCCAAAGCGGCCGAACAAGGTTGCCTTGGGCTGGATTTTAACTCCGGTGTCGAGCATGCGCCTGGGGTGAAGGATGCCAACAAGTTAAACGCGGCGTTCCGCGCTCTTCGCCGCTATTGATTTTTCGAGATAGTTGATTTAGCTGAGAGGATAGATGTCACCAAGACAGTCAACGTATCTCGGCCCCAGTTAAAGACGTAAAAGGATAATTATGAGCAAGCTTAACCCGTATTTTGGCGAATTTGGTGGTCAGTACGTGCCCCAAATTCTGGTGCCTGCGCTTGATCAGCTCGAACAAGCGTTTATTGATGCCCAAGACGACCCTAACTTTAAAGACGATTTTATCCGCCTGCTGCAAGAGTATGCCGGACGACCCACCGCGTTGACGCTTTGCCGCAACCTCACCAAGGGGACGAATACCAAGCTGTATCTTAAGCGGGAAGACTTGCTGCACGGCGGTGCGCACAAAACCAACCAAGTACTGGGCCAAGCGATGCTTGCCCAGCGTATGGGAAAATCAGAGATCATTGCCGAAACCGGAGCCGGCCAACACGGTGTGGCAACCGCACTGGCATGTGCGCTATTGGGGCTAAAGTGTCGCATCTACATGGGGGCCAAAGACGTTGAGCGTCAAAGCCCCAATGTGTTTCGAATGAAGCTGATGGGTGCCACTGTGATCCCAGTGCATGCGGGCTCTGCGACGTTAAAAGATGCGTGTAACGAAGCGATGCGCGACTGGTCAGCCAACTATGATACCGCCCACTATTTGCTCGGCACTGCGGCGGGCCCGCACCCCTTCCCGACCATTGTGCGCGAGTTTCAACGCATTATTGGTGAGGAAACCCGAGCGCAAATTCAGCAGGTAGAAGGCCGCTTGCCGGATGCGGTAATCGCTTGTGTGGGTGGCGGCTCAAACGCGATTGGCATGTTTGCTGACTTTATCGATGACAAAGATGTGCGTTTAATTGGTGTTGAGCCAGCGGGCAAAGGACTCGATACCGATCAACACGGCGCGCCCTTAAAGCACGGCAAACCCGGTATTTTCTTTGGTATGAAATCCCCATTGATGCAAGATGAATATGGCCAGGTCGAAGAGTCGTATTCTGTATCAGCCGGATTGGACTTCCCGTCGGTGGGGCCACAGCATGCGCACCTTAACGCCATTGGTCGTGCCGAATACCCGGCAGTCACTGACGATGAGGCCTTAGAAGCGTTTCAATCGCTTGCGCGCAACGAAGGCATTATTCCCGCGTTAGAATCTGCCCATGCACTGGCCCAGGCGCAAAAAATGATTGCCGCTGATCCTGAAAAAGAGCAGCTTTTGGTGGTCAACCTATCCGGACGTGGTGATAAAGATATCTTCACTGTATATGACATTTTAGAAGGCAAAGGAGAGCTGTAATGACGGCACCATCAACTCGATATCAAGCGATGTTCGCAAACCTGGATGCCAAACAGCAAGGTGCCTTTGTTCCTTTTGTCACCTTGGGGGATCCAAACCCAGAACAATCACTCGCCGTGGTCGATGCCTTGGTTGAAGGCGGTGCCGACGCACTGGAACTCGGTATGCCGTTTTCCGACCCATTGGCTGATGGGCCCACCATTCAAGACGCAACCTTACGCGCGCGGGCCGCTGGCACCACACCCGATACCTGTTTCGACATGTTGGCAGCCATTCGCGCCAAGCATCCAACCATTCCGATTGGGTTGCTGATGTATGCCAACTTAGTCTACGCCCGCGGTATTGACACTTTTTACCGCCGGTGTGCGGATGTCGGCGTCGATTCGGTGCTGGTGGCAGATGTGCCGATTACTGAATCTGCGCCATTTCGTAAACAAGCCTTGGCGCAGGGCATTGACCCGATTTTTATTGCTCCACCTAACGCAGACGATACAACCTTAGCTCAAGTGGCGGAGCTAGGCCGTGGCTATACTTATTTGGTGTCGCGCGCCGGCGTCACAGGGGCAGAGGCTAAAGCAGGGGCACCGGTTGAACACCTGCTCGGCACCTTGCATCATCATGAGGCGCCACGGCCCCTACTAGGCTTTGGCATCTCAACCCCTGAGCAAGTCAAAGCGGCGATCAGCGCCGGGGCGGCAGGCGCCATCTCTGGCTCGGCGGTGGTGAAAATCATCGAGCAACATCAACATGATGTGCCCGCGATGCTGGCGGCATTAACGGACTTCGTCAAAACCATGAAAGCGGCGACAGCACGCCAATAATATCAAGCTAGATAACACTAAGCGTTGGGCGATGTCTGTTCAGCATCGCCTTGCGAACGGCCACTTACCCAAGGTGTGGCTTCATCAAACCGCGGTTCCTCACGACTGTGTCGTTTTCCATTGGGAGGCTGCATAGTGTCATGATACACGCGATATTGGTTCTTCCCTGCCCGCTTTGCCGCATACATTGCCGTGTCCGCATGAGTCAGTAAACGCTCCCCGCTCAGTTTGTCCCTTCCATGCGCGATACCCACGCTGGCCGACACTTGGCAGAGGTATGTGTCAATTGCGATCGGTTGATGCGCCACGTCGACAAGAACACGCGCAAGCACTCTCGACTCATCGTCGAGCTGATAAGGCATCACCACTGCAAATTCGTCACCACCTAACCGCGCAATGACCGCATGCGGCGGGAGTGCCATCGCTAGCTTTTCTGCCAACGCAGACAGAAAAAGATCGCCCACATCATGGCCAAAGTTATCATTAATCGCCTTAAAGCCATCAAGGTCAATCACCAACATCGCCATACTATGAGTGTTGAATAGATAGCGACCGTTTAACGTATCAAACAGCCAATGGCGATTATGCAATCCTGTCAGTTGGTCTTCGCGCGCTAAGCGATAATAGCGTTTGGCATCCAATGCAAGCAGCATCAATACTGTCGCGCCCACGGCTATCATCCCTAACGTCATCACGGTGGTCAGTTGTCCGAGCTGGTTAAGTAACCGCGCATGCTCCATCACCACGGTTCGCCATCGTGATCGCAACCGGAAAGCGGCTCCATAAGATCTCGTGCTGAATCGCCAACTGATCAAAGCTGCTCTTTCCACCTTGGTAGCGTTCCAGCAAGGTAATCAGCGCATCGTACTCTTTGGACAAGCTGAGCATATACCACACCAACTTGCTTTGGCCATTGGTTAGGCGCTCAGATAACGCGGTGATCTTATTGGTGGTTAACACCACACCGATTGCCATAATCGCAATACATACCACTAAAATAGTGCGTTTAATCGGCATCACCTTCAGTTGGGCATTTCTCATCATTCGTCACTCCTTAGGGCTGGCACGCTATGTCAGTCAGCTGCCACACCATTGCCGAGTAAAATCGGTCATTCTGAATGGCCGGATATTGGTCGAGAGGAAACACTAACCAAAGTGGACCAAGTGTTCTGAGTGTCATCGCTTGCCCGTTGCGTTTCATCGCAATCACTGGCTGATACCGTGCCACCATGTCTGCACTGAGCATCGCTTGGTATCGATTCATCGCGCTTAGTTTTAAGTCAGCACATTCCCCCATCCCCGCAGCGTCCAAAACGGTTGATAGCGCCACACCCTCAAAACGTTGCTCACCTTGGGTAAATGGGGTTTGAGTGATGATTTGTGCCGAAGGTAAGGCCTCGAGCGCCTGTCGATTGAATCGCACACTATGCTCTGGAGTAACACTGACGGTGAGATTGATCGGCACGCGCAAGGCGGCACCAGCGCTGAAGGTAATCAAAACGCCAATCACCACCATCGCGACATTGGGGGCTTGAACTAAACCACGCAGCAATACAATGGGTGCTGCAAGAAAGGCTGTGCGAGGTTTTTCTTTCATTTTTCACCAGTTACATCACAACGACAACCGGAGACTTGTCGGTCAGCAGCAAGGGGCTTGAGGCTGGCCTCACAAATGTAAGTCACGTGTCTGTATTACGTCACAGATGTGACGCTGTTGGGACTAGTGTGCTTGAAAGGGGTTAACGATTTATAGTGCTTGGGCCAGCATTTATTAACAAATCTCACAATTGAGATAAACTCGCAGCACAAAAAAAGTCAGGGGCTAGAAAGCAGACGGGGACAATGGGCCATAAACAAAAAAGCCTGCCGATACTCTGTGTACCGACAGGAAAACAACGCTGATTAGCTAAGATCGCGCATTAATATTTCAAGCTCTTCCTGAGCCTGATCAATCAAGGACGCCAGCTCGTTTGCATCATCATGATGCATTGGCAGTGCCCAATTTTCTCGTCTTCCCGGCTCGACATGCTCTGCAACCAGCTGGGTGATTTTTCCCTTACGCTCAAACTTCACCTCGTCAAATTCCGCGAGGTGCGGTTTTTTCTCGTTGGCAATCTGAATCAACACATTGCCATTTGGCACAACCCGCACGTGCGCCTTTCGCGCGGGCGTGGTGTTCAATGTATAACTGCGTGAACGGATAGACATGTCTACCTCCTGTCACTCGATATGGGGCATTACTAAGTGTAGTAACTCTGCCCTCAAACGGCAGCGAAAGGCGCCGGATTTTTAGGATATAAGCGAATAAATGGTTACCAATTGTGAGGCACTTAATAATCTTAATGCTGACAAGCGATTAGGATAACGCCCCCTATACGGTATAGCATAACCAACCGCACTGTATGCATGTTCAATCAAGTTCGCGCGCCGGTCATAACAACGGACTGAACATATAGAAAAACTGTTCAATCGGCTTGTGATAAACAGGTCGTTGTTGCCACGTTTTGGGTTCCACACGCAAAGATTGGCTGAGATAGCGCTGGTGTAGCGCGTTCACGCTGGCACAAAAATCGGGATCATCGACCGTGAGCGTTAACTCAAAGTTCAACCATAAGCTGCGCATGTCGAGGTTTACGGTGCCAATCAAACAGTACTTTTCATCAACCAATACAGATTTGGTGTGCAGTAAGCCACCGCCAAAACGGTAGATCTCAATACCTGACGCCATTAAATCGGCAAAGAAGGACCGACTGGCCCACTCAACCATTAAGGAATCGTTTTTTTCCGGCACAATCACTGTCACTTTCACGCCTCGTTGCGCTGCCGTTTGTAAGCTAAACAGTAGCCCTTCACTCGGCACCAAATAGGGCGTGGTAATGGTAATGCTGTCATGGGCTTGGTGGATAGCCAAGGTTAACACCTGTTGGATCATACCATCCGGCAAACCCGGTCCTGATGGAATGGCTTGCACAGCGTGATTGGCATGCTGGTGATCTTCAATAAGTGAGCATTCGGGTTGTGCGGGTAAATTTCGCAGTCCCGTTTCTACTTCCCAATCCCAAGAAAAAATGCTGCTGAGCACAGGAACGGTGGGGCCGGTAACACGTACCATCACGTCTACCCATTGACCCACGCCCGCATTTTGCTTAAAAAAGCGCGGATCGACCATGTTCATCGAGCCCGTGTATGCCAGATGATTATCGATGATCACCACCTTGCGGTGCTGGCGAATATCAAGGCGGCGGAAGAACATCCGAAACGGGTTGACGGCCAGAGCTTCAATCAACTCTATCCCCGCTTCTCGCATCACACTCGGCCATTTGCTACGGAAAAACGTCTTACTTCCCGCAGAATCAAGCATGATACGAACCGGAATGCCCCGCTTCGCGGTATCACACGCGGCTTGCGCAACCTCATCGGCATGGCCGCCAGGATGCCAAATATAAAACACCATGTTTACGCTTTGCGTGGCGTGACGAATATCAAAGGCAATGGATTTAAGGATATCTGCCGGATCGGTTTGCAAGTGGAGTTGGTTGCCCGTTAATTCAGGGACACCAATCCGCGCTTGGCATAATTGGTTAACATGATGAGATTGCTCGCGCACGTGCTGAGGACGATGCGCCGGACACGCCTGTAAGCTGAGCAACCATTGCCGATACGGTTCAAACATCGCTTTGGCACGTACCGCACGCGTCTTCCCGAGATTGAGCTCGCCGAATAACAGATAGGCGATGACACCGACAATCGGCAGGATGTAAATAATCATCAACCATGCGATCGACACCCCGAGCGCACGACGCTTAAAGACCACACGAATAGTGACCGCCGCGATCGTTAGCCAATACGCGAGTAACAAAATAAGAGTCAGGATCTCGTAGACTTTTTCCATGCTTGTTTGCGCACACCTTATTGTTGGAATCGACGGGTTATCAACCACATGGTCTTCCCCTATTCTGCCTAGCTTGCCACTGGGTGCAAGCAGTGTTTTGTCTAGATTTATGACAACACAAGTCACCAAAAGTGAAGTGGCCCACAGTAGAAATGTCATAGATGAATAACCGACACATAAATACGTGACGCACCATCACCTTGTTAACATTGTGTTAAATCAATAATTGCGACAGAGAAAGCCACTGTGGTACTGACTATAGACAGTGAATCGCACTCGCTATCGGTGAATAAGTAAGCAGACGCGGAAAGAATATCGGGAAGTTGGCTCGTTTGGGGGTATTACATACGGCAAGATCTTCAAATTTTACGCATAAACTGTTTTACTTACGAGCCTTAGAGGAACGAATCACTAGCTTCACTCTGTAATTATAACTTTACACACCATAAGGTGTCGCTCACGCATCAGCGATGGGCATTATGAGCAGTATCAATCATCTATACCCAAGCAGCTGGACGCATTCGCGTAGAGTCAGACGGGTATGTCGCATAAACTGACGAGTAGATATGGCAAACACACAACGCGCACAATTTTCATCCCGATTAGGGTTTATCTTGGCGGCAGCCGGCTCAGCGATTGGGCTGGGCAATATTTGGGGGTTCCCGACTCAAACAGCTTCAAACGGCGGCGCTGTTTTTCTGTTCATTTATTTGATCATGGTTTTTGTCCTAGCGTATCCCCTTTTAATAGCAGAACTCACTATTGGACGCTACGGCAATGCTAACCCGGTTCGGTCTTTATCCTCAGTGGCAGGTGGACAAAAGTGGTTGGGTCGCTTGCTCGGCTTAGTCGGTATGCTCGGAGCAACTGGTATCCTTAGCTTCTATGCCATTGTCGCCGGTTGGCTGGTCGGCTTTATGGTGTCACCACTGCTCACCGCGCTGGGTTTTGTTAATGCGGCGAACTGGTTAGAGTCATTCAGCGAAACCCGTAACCTCGCCCTCATGCTGTGCTTTATGGTACCGACCATTTTGGTGGTTCGTAACGGCATTGCTAACGGGATCGAGCGTTGGTCGTCTCGCTTAATGCCAGTACTGTTTTTACTCTTCGTAGTGATGGTGGTGTACATCTTGTTCCAACCTGGCGCGATTGAGGGGTTAAAAATGTACCTGATCCCCGATCCTTCTCATCTCTCGCCAAGTCTGGTGGTAAGTGCAATGGGGCAGGCTTTCTTCTCGCTCTCCCTCGGTGTGTGCGTAATGATGGTCTATGGCTCTTACTTATCAAAGTCAGCCAGTATTCCCAAAACTGCCGCCCAAGTGGCACTGCTCGATACCGGTATCGCCTTTATTGCCGGACTATTGATTATGCCAGCGATGTTCGTTGCTCAGCATAACGGAGTGGCGATTTACAGTGAAAGCGGGGATCTACTCAGCAGCGATACGCTGGTGTTCAGCGTCTTGCCTGCCATGTTCGATACCATGGGCAGTGCTGGCTTGTTTATCGGCTTCGCTTTCTTCTTACTGATGGTCATTGCGGCTCTCACATCGGCCATTTCAATGCTTGAAGTGCCCGTAGCTTGTGCAACCGAAGAACTGCGTCAGTCTCGCGAGAAAGCCGTTTGGTGGATTGGTGGTTTGATCACCCTAGCCTCTGCCACCATTGTGTATAACTTTGGCGATCTGTTCGGCTTGGTGGTTACCGTGACGACCGAATACGCACAGCCTATTCTCGGCCTGCTATTTGCCTTGGTCGCCGGTTGGTTGTGGCACCGTAACGAAATCTTGAAAGAGCTGGTGCAAGGTAGCCCTGAACTTGGCGAAACCTGGTTTTGGAAAATCTGGCCGGGTTATGTGCGGGTGATTTGCCCTATCTTAATGATCTTGGTCTTCGGTTGGGACTGGATCTAACCGCACACCGCTCAGTACATGACGTATTATGTGCTGAGCGGTATCTTCTCTTCCCCCTTTTCGAGCCATTTCGTATTTCCTCCACTCGCCGCAATTGGTTACACTGCCAATACATTTATTCAATCCGCCCACAAGGCATCGTGTCGTTTTATGAAACAACTGATTGATTTTATTCCACTCATTATCTTCTTCGCGCTGTATAAGTTTTACGATATTTATGTCGCCACAGGCGCATTGATCATCGCGACCCTAATCCAAGTCGCCTTAGTGTGGGCGCTTTATAGAAAAGTGGAGAAAATGCAGATTGTCACTGCGGCTTTAGTGGCGGTGTTTGGGGGAATGACACTCTTCTTCCATGACGACAACTTCATTAAATGGAAAGTGACCATCGTCTATGTGTTGTTTGCGGTGGGCTTGGTAGCCTCTGAGCTGATGGGTAAACCCTTAATCAAAAACATGCTCAGCAAAGAACTGGACTTACCCGATCGCGTATGGCGCACCATTAACTGGGCGTGGGTGAGTTTTTTCTCGGTATTAGCCGGGGTCAATATTTACGTCGCATACAGCATGCCGCTTGATGTTTGGGTGAACTTTAAAGTGTTTGGCACCATGATCTTAACGTTCTTATATCTCATCGCGACAGGTATCTACATCTACCGCCATATGCCCAAAGAGAGCAACTCGGACCAATAAAAACTTGCCCAAATGCTGTGTCAGAGGTCACAATTCTAATCTTATCCTGAAAAAAAGGGGCCAGCCCCTTTTGAATAAGATGTGAAGAGAGCCATGTCTGACAATAAAAACAACTGCCCACGCGGCCAACTGTTGCTGCGTACACTTGCGATGCCAGCCGATACTAACGCCAATGGCGATATCTTTGGCGGCTGGATCATGTCCCAGCTCGATTTAGCCGGCGCGATCCTCGCCAAAGAAATCTCTGGCGGACGTGTCGTGACTGTTTCAGTGAACGAAATCACCTTCAAAGCGCCCGTTAGCGTGGGTGATGTAGTCTGCTGCTATGGTACATGCAGTCGCATTGGTAATACCTCGATGAGTGTCGCGCTCGAAGTATGGGTAAAACCGGTTAAGCATGACGGTGTCGGCGAACGCTATAAGGTGAGCGATGCCGTATTTAACTATGTTGCCATTGATGAAAGCGGCCGGCCGCGTCCGATCAAAAAATAACGTGTTCAGTCACCACAAAGGGCCTGTTAAATCTCAGGCCCTTTGTATATCCGCCCTATCAATAGCGTTGCTACGAGACCAACAACTGCTTTAATTGCGCGACGTACTGCTCAAAAAGCAATTTATCCGTTTTCTTTCCACTTTTGGCTATTGCCAGCCACTGTACGCCCGTATCGTCTTGATGGTTATACTCAATACGAAGCACGTATTTTGCGCTGGTCAGCAAAGCTAACAACGCGCCTGCAACAAACCCCACGGCAGGTAAATACTCCGCGTAGGGCAGTTCACCCACTAACATAAAAAATAAAATGCTCGCGGTTAGTATCCCTAACCCTAACATCCTCAGCAGGTGATCTTTCCATGTAAGTTCTTCAACGCTGGCGTCAACAATATTGCGCATTGAATAACAATCATCATTCACACATAAATGGGTTGGCGTTTGCTTTATTACCACTGACTTTCTCATTTTTATTTCCATACTAAGATGCGTTATTGACTCACACTTTACAGGGCTCATTCCACTGCGGCGCTTATTATGTCTATTTTTATCAACAGGGCGAGCAGGACTAAACGCAAACGTGACCTACAACAATGAACATTTTACGCGCCCCTTGTTAACTATTTATACACGTGCTTACTACGCTTAACCCTGCTGGCAGCTTTTTCGGTCAGTGCACTGACCTCACCCATCGCCATTATTCAGTGGCGACGGTGATTTTATCCAGAGGCGTTATAAGGAGTGGTTTTTATTGAGGGTGGTGGGCATGACGCCTCGCGCCTTCATTGTGCCATTATGCACCGCAGGCGCTAGGTGACTAATAGTGATATCGGCAAGATAGGATCGTAATAGACGTATCATCCACGGCGTAAACCAGCCGATTGGTATCATCAATACGCCGCGACCAAAAGCCGGTCAGGTTTTCTTTTAGTGCTTCGGGCTTACCTATGCCCTCGAATGGCGTTCGTTTTACATCGAGGATGAGCTTGTTGATTCGCTTGAGTGTTTTTCTATCCTGGCTTTGCCAGTACACGTAGTCACTCCACGCATCATCCGTCCAGCAAAGTAAGCGACTACTCATCGCTATCGACTAACGCGTGCTCCATCGCTTTCCCCATCTTGTACTGAGTAATAGACCGATTTAGGTGCTCAGCATTGGCGGGTGAGCGCAACAGATGAACGGTTTCCATAAGGCTGTTGTAGTAATCGAGCGACATCACCACCGCGTCTTCCGCATCACGTCGGGTAATGATAGCGGTATCAGCGTCATTAACCACCCCATCTAATACCGTTTTGAGGCCATTTCTCGCTTCAGTAAACGAAATGATTTTCATCGGATTGCTCCTATTCGTACACCATCGAAGTATAGAGCAACAAACCAGACATGTACAACTTAAAGAACATGTCTAGTGGTTGTTCGCTGAGCACAACCGTCCCGCAGTGACAGCGGGCCAAGTGTTCGGGTTGGATGGATGTTTGACCGACTTGTTTTATCATGCGCTTCCCTGCTCAGTTTCATGGTGATCAAGCGGATAGACTTTCTTAAAACGCTCTAATACCAAAGGGGATTGAGTTGTAAACGGCACGCCAAGTGCCTGCCCCTCTTGCTCAAAAAATGCCAGATGTGCCTGCCGCCACCACGCATAGCTCTTATCGCCTTCACCTTCCGCAGCGGCAAATTCAGCAGTCACTTGATCAAACGGACACTCGCTCACTTCAGTCACTTTAATAATACAAACCGGCTGCTGCGCCCAGTTAAGCACCACGGTTAAACGTCCGACTTGCGGGTAAGGTTCGTTTTCGATCTCGTAGCAAGCTTTTAAGCTGCACGATGCGCGTTTTATGCCTTGATCAATCAAACGGGCGCATTCGTTAGCATTGTATTCATCCGCGCAAAAGTACTCAGCAATTGTTCCAGGCACAGCCTGACGTTCTGCTTCACTTAAGGTGGCAAGGTAGGCGTTTAAAAATGCCTGTTGTTCTGTATTCATGAGCATCCTTGATTTTTCTACCTAATCCGCGATTTGCCAGGTAGCGCGATCTAAACCATAAATGGCATGGTCGACAATGCGTCCGTTTAAATTTTCAGCACGACGTATTACGCCTTCGAGTGTGAACCCTAAACGCTCACAGACCTTTCGGCTTGGCGTGTTTTCCGTTGCCGCCGATATCTGTACTTTTTCCATACCAAACTGGGTAAACGCCAGCTCAATGAGCTTAGCCACGGCTTGACTCACAATCCCTTTCCCTTGGTGCAAAGAGCTCAGCCAATAGCCAATTTCCACCTTTTTAAGCGACTGATTGATAGTGTTGTAACTCACACTGCCTGCCAATTGACCCTGATAAATAATGCCACATACCAATGATTTACCTTCTGCATAATCGTGAAGGGATTTTTTAATAAAGCTCAAAAAGAACGCTTCATCATGGGCATGCGGTGGCCACACTAACCATTGGCTTAAATACTCCTGATCGCGGGTAACGATATCCAGATAAATCGGCGCAAAGCGTGTATTGATAAGTTCCAGTTYTAGGTCACGATTAACATCCAATGTAAACATACTTTCCTCATTATTAATGCGACACAATTGTCGGCGTTTATTATTTTCAGTGCGGTTTATTCAATCATCCAATTCGCGGCGCCAGCTCCCGCCTCCTGAAAGCGAAGTTTTATCGGATAGCTGTCACCACAGCCTTCGACAATCCATAGCTCCCGCCACACCCTTGTGCCTACCTCGCCTGACGGCATTTCTCGCACATAAGGCACAAACTCCTCTGGCTTCTCACAGCCTTGAGATGCCACCGTAACCAGCACCCCTGCCATGGCATCTTGGATCAATTTTTGATTAGCTAGTGACCCTGCTTGGACCGCTCCTTCTGGCAGCGACTGCGCCATCGATGAAAAAGAGACAGCCAAAGCCCCAAACACGAGTAAAGCCCGTAGCCAATTAATCATACTCAAAAACGCCCTTAAAAAATGAGTCATCAACAATCTCAATGGAGGGTTCTAAAGACAACATTTAATCTCCATGAATATCAGCCACAAACGCCTCTCCCACTCATCATATTGCGATAACCCCACCAATGCGTATTGGGTCGTTGCCGCTACTCATAGTTTTGCCAGTATTTGAATATGACTGTGAGCAACAAAGCCTAACGACTCGCAAAGGCGTCGGGAGGCAATATTTTCCCGGTTGGCACGATATCTGGCGACACGTCCCCTCTTTTCAACCTCTTTAACCCACCTTGAAATCAGTGCTTTGCCGACACCACGCTGGCGATAGCTTGGTGTCACCAAGATAGACAATGAATGTCTATTTACGAAACTTATCCAGTGCAGCCGTCATCGCTTCAGGAAAACCAATCCCACCATGACCAGCTTCTTCCAAGATACATAACTCACTCTTCGGCCACGCACGATGTAGCGCCAAAGCAATATCTAGCGGCCCAGAAATATCCCATCGACCGTGGATTAGGACAGCCGGAATATCTCCGATACGGTTGATACCCGCCATCAACTCACCATCTTTTAAAAAACAATCATGGCTCCAGTAGTGCGTTACAGCACGAGAAAAGATAAGGCTAAACTCTGGTTCTCTGTAACGAGGGTCGGGCTTCCAATCTGGCATAAGTGAAACATGGATGTCCTCCCAACGACACCATTCGAGTGCAGCCTGTTCGCGTATTTTTGGATCTGGGTCGGCCAAGAGTCGTGCATAGGCAGCAGTTATATCGCCACTTTGCTTTGCTTCAGGTACTAGCGCACAAAAACGCTCCCACTCACGAGGAAAGACTCTACCCATGTCCCGCGTGATCCAATCGATTTCACGTCGTGTTCCAGTCGTTACGGCCCCAAGCACCATCGCTCTGACTCGCTCTGGATATCGCTGAGCGTATACAAGACCGAGTGTCACCCCCCAGGATCCACCCACAACAACCCAATTATCAATATTAAGGTGCTCACGAAGGGCTTCGATATCAGCAATCAGGTGATCGGTCGTGTTTGTACTCAAATCAGCATCAGGCTCAGACATGAGCGGAAGGCTACGACCACAACCTCGCTGATCAAATAGAATGGCACGATAGGCTTCGGGATCAAAATTACGCCTTGCACCAGGACCACAACCACTTCCGGGCCCACCATGAAGATAAATAGCTGGAGTTCCCTCAGGATGGCCAACCTCTTCCCAATAAATGCTGTGACCATCACTAACTTCTAACATACCCGAATTAAACGGCTCAATCGGTGGGTAACGTTTTGTCATCCTTATTCTGACTCCATCTATCAATGAATTTCTAACAATGCCTTAAAGGGTGAGTGCCGCATGAATGAACTTTTATCAGACCACGTTAACCATTAAAAACCACGGAAAAATTCTCGCTAAATTTAGTGATTGAAGACATACTCGTTTGTTATAAAATGCCTCAAAGAAAGCGCTGAAACTTACCATTTTTAGCTTTGAAACCTAGCTTGCTAAACAAAGCTTGAGACCGAAAGTTACCCTCATCAATATCTGCAAACAGTTTTTCAACCCCCAATGATTTAGTATGAGAAAATAATAAAAAAAGAGCTTCCGACATATACCCCTGTCGCCAGTACGATGAATTCAGTAAGCATCCGACCTCACAGGCGTCACCGTTATCACTAAAGCTATGTAAGCCACAGGTTCCAATAACTTTATTTGTCGCTTTCTCCATTACCGCCCATTCCAAAGATTCACCCGATTTCTCTAGTCGGACGACACTTTCTAGCATCTGAACTATCATATCTTTCGATGTAAAAACTGGATCTGAGGCAAATTCCATTGTTTGATTATCACTATAAATCTCAAACAGATCGTTGCAATCCTTAGATTGAATAGACCTCAATATGATTCTACTTCCGCGTAAATCCGGCTTCATTTTTCTCCTTAATCGTATAACGCTCAATTAATTCACGGCGGCAAAACCAAGAACGACCGCATTGATTCCTATAAGATTGCTTCTCTTCTCAGGGGTGGTAACTTTCCGCTGGCTTATGTCTATCCAAAAGCGATGAGGGCCACTCGCGATTTGCTTCGCCGCCGAACCAAAATCATGCGTCACGGCGCTGATTTGAAAGCCCATGTCTCCAACACCTTTAGTCAGTACAATCATCCTGCACCTAACCTCCAACTGCGCTATCCCTGCGCCAGAGAGGAGGTTCGCAACCGCTTCAACGAACAACAACGTTGCTTACACCCAAACTGAGCCTGAAGATAACTGGAAAACAAACGTTTAGCCTTCTTTTTGAATAGCGCCTGCTTGGGTTAACCGAATAATGTCTAATGGCCCTGTCACAGGATTGGCAGGCAGCGGTGAGACCGCAGTAAGAGACCTTCTATATGTGTTTGCCGTAAGCAATGACTTAATGGCGGAAAGGACAGAACGAAGTAGACGACTTTGTTGTTCGAGAGCATTGGTTGCTGGCGTAGCCAAAAAAACGTTATTGCCTATTGACCGAAGAAGGCCTCATATGTGTTAGGCGAATTAAGTGCTCCAGAGCATTGGCTTGATTAACCACGTGACTTGCTCTGCTTTCTGTGTTTTTAATATCTGAGATAAGCACTGTAGAAATACCTACTAGTTGAGCTCCACGAATATCTGCAATTTCATTATCCCCAACCATAATGCTATTTTTCGCCAAACTTCCAACACTTTCTAATGCAATTTCAAAAGCCTGACGGCTGGGTTTCCTATAGCCAATTTCTGAAGACCAGATTATACTATCGAAATATTTGGCTAGTCCTCGGTTCATTAAGTCACGTTGAAACACTTCTGTACTACCCGTTACATTAGACAGTAATATGAGTTTTGTTCCCTGGTCATAAAGGGTTTCAAGTAGCGGGATTGAATATTGATAAAGACGACCGCTATCTACAAAGTGATTCAAATGTTTCAAACCAATTGATTGGTCAAATTCTAGCTTGTACTCATTAAATGCCTTTTGCCATACATCAATCCAATTTGGTTGCTCCACTTGTTCGGGTATATACAGCTCTTGAATACTTCGCTCTATCAAATCACCAATTTTCTCAGCATACTGCGATTTAAGAACAGCTTTCAACGAGCCTGAAAGGCTACCCATTTCACACAAGGTATTTCCGTAATCAAAAATCACTGTATCGTACATCTGAGCCTCTTTGCCTAACGCCCAGCACAGCGAATGGCAGAGCTGGGACGTAATTGCGCAGCAATTTGAGTGATAGGTTTGCCAGTCCGATGCTGCTGTTTGTCAAACATATTAAAGTAGCCCCGCAATACCATTGGGGTAAAATGGTACTCTATTGCTTTTGATTTCATCTTCTGAAAACCATTTAACTACAAAACTTTCACCGTTAGTTTCCACACCTATTATTTCTTGCTTGTGATATAGATCCTCATCTTCAAGCTTTGCCTCGTAAACAAAGACGATTTCATGGCCTTTTTGATTATCAAAAGTGAAAATGTTCTCAGTAACACCAAGTAAAGATAGATCGTATATAAAAAGGAGAAGACTCGATGACATTTTATAATCCACAGCACGTTTATTACTGCGACATCGATCTGCATGCGCGCATTCTTTACGTCTGTATCATTGATTCTGCGGGTAACACCGTGGTTAATAAGAAAGTTGACACCAACCCTGACGCACTCTTAGACATTCTTGCGCCCTTTCAAGACCACATTGTTGTCGGCGTCGAGTGTATGCATTGCTGGTATTGGGTGAGTGACCTTTGTCGCGATAGACGGCAGTAAGAGACCTTCTATATGTGTTTGCCGTAAGCAATGACTTAATGGCGGAAAGGACAGAACGAAGTAGACGACTTTGCTGTTCGAGAGCATTGGCTGCTGGCGCATGCAAAAAAATGCTATTGCCTATTGACCGGAGAAGGCCTCATATGTGTTACGCAAACTTCCACGTGAGAGCCTTAGCCTCATGCTCTTTAATAAAGCTATCTTTATGGCGGCAATATACATCTATGTCATTGTTGCAGATTGCTGCACCCGTTTTCTTTAACACACCATACTCATCGGCTACTTCAGGAAAAGCAATAAGATACTCTTTAAAAGCAATGTGTCTTTGCGCTTCATGTGAACCTGTTAGAAAGGCGTGGACTTGATGAGTTCGTTGAACCCCACCTTTTTGAAAGTAGCGCCTACCCGGGATACCAAACTCACCTTTAGCGAGATAACCCAACGATTCCATCAGGTAGCTTTGCTCATCCAGCTCACTGAGACATTTAACTTCAAGCAGAATATCTATAATTGGTTTCGCACATAAACCTTCAACTGAAGTGCTACCGATGTGATGAACTCCCACCACATTTTCTTTGCTTAACGCATTACAGATTAGCGCTTTTTCTCGATTAAAATCATCAGCCCACGACGACTGAAAATCTACGACTTCAATTTTCCTTAAACTCACGTCTATCTCCATTTGCCTGAGGCTAGCCTAAGGGGCTGGCAACGCATAACAACCAAACCCAAACACAACAACTGTAATACGGTGGTTCAATGGGACTGGAAACACCATGCGTTGACAGAAGCTGCTTAAGTTTATTGTTATAATAACGGTTTCCTCGATGCTGATGTTTATGCCTTACCCCGCTCGAAAGCTAAAATATTCTCGAATGCTATTTTGAAGTAAAGCTCATAGCTGTTTTGCTCTACATACCCTAAATGTGGGGTAGCCGTTACGTTAGGTAACGATAATAAAGGTTCGCTATCAAGCGATGCTGGTTCATTGTCAAATACATCAACGGCAGCTCGCTTAGTTGGGGTCGCCACCAGTTCGTTGTATAACGCAGAGGTCGCGACAAGCTCTGAGCGACTAATATTTACAAATAAAGAGTCAGGCTTCATTAAGCTTAAGTCCTGAGCTGTTACACACGCCCTAGTTACCTCATTCAAACGTAAGTGAAGTGATACAATATCCGAACCAGAGAAAAATGCTTCCTTTGACGCAGCGGCCTCAAAGTCGTGTTCAATTGCAAGATTTCTTGATTGCGCACTCCCCCAAACAACCACTGACATTTCAAATGCTTTTGCATATTGAGCAATTCGTTGTCCAATTTTTCCGTAGCCCCAAATACCAAGCTTCAAGCCCTTTAGAGTACGACCTAAACCAAGCACTCCAGAGTTTTGCCATTTATCATTTTGGAGATTAGCTGAATAAGTTGGTACGTGGCGACTTGCCGCCATAATCAGTGCCCAAGCTAATTCCGAAGGAGCAACAGGAGAGCCACGCCCCTCAAATACCTTTACTCCATATTTTTCGCATAAGCGGACATCAATATGATTGCTAACTTTACCTGTTTGACTGATGACTTTAAGGTTAGGTAACTGTGCAAGCAGTGACTCTGTAATGGCTGTACGTTCTCGTATTAAAACAAGACACTCTGTGTGCTTTAGCTTAGCGACCAACTCCGACTCAGGAAATGTTTCGTTCAAAATAGACACATCGTGATGTGATAGTAATTCGAAACAATCTAACGTTCTCACCACATCCTGATAGTCATCTAAAACTGTTACGTTCACGAAAATCTCCCTGTTGTTATAATGCCGCGTTGGTAGTCAGCAGCGCTTACACCTGACCTAAACCATTACACCTTAACCACAAAATTCAATCTAAGCTGAGAATGACACGCGTTGCGAATCACTCTTAAACAGTTTGTATTGTTATGTTCGTAACTTTTGTAGTCCTCGAATCGCCCTGTTAGTCGACTCTACCAAGTCAGCCCGTTTCAATTTTTCTCGAATTGCCAATGCTTCTATGAACTGTTGCTCTGCCAGTTTATAGTTGCCAACCTCAACGTTCAATTTACCCAAATGCTGCAAGCTAAAGCTCAAAGAAAGCTCACAAGCAAAGTCCTGGCTTTTTAAGAATGCTTTTTCAGCGCCAATCATGTCATCTGAATATTGCAGAGCTATACCCGAAGTATGGGTTGACCAGAACTTGTTCTTAACGCTAGACGTTGAATTATGCACTTTGGAAGCCATCCGATAAGCTAACCTACAAAGCCCAATGATTCGTAAACAATCGGCGATCAAGATTAGCTGCCATTCTAGCTTCTCTTTTTTGTTGGAAAGCTTGAATACGAGGGCTTTATACAGCCTTACAACAAGTTTTTGAAAAACGCCAAAAGTTACCCTGTCCCTTTGATATTCCACCATGTCCTCCAAGAACATAACGTCAAACTAAGGTGTGAACAACGCTAACCACCTACCTAAAGCATTGTGCCATAAACACTAAAATTGCTTGAAGTGAGAGCGCTGCACATTGTGAATCACCCTTAAATTTTATTGTTAGGGCGCAGAACCTATTGGTATACGCTGACTTCGATTAAATTCTTATCAAGATCCAAAAAATATACCGATTGGATTGAACCAACAGCTCCTGATTTTTCTACGGGACCCTCAATGATCTTGACATTTTCTTTGACCAAATGCTCTATCACTGACGCCAATGACCAATCAGTAATTAAGCAAACATCACCTGAACCCACCTTGGCTATATTTCGCGGTTCTTGACCCAGAAGCTGAAAGTTAATTTTCTGATTTCCAAACGTTACAGCTTTCCGACCGTTGGCAAAAGTGACTTCATCCATGCACAAAACCCGTTTGTAAAAATCTACTGATTTTTCTATGTCGGAAACTGTAAGGACAATATGATCTATGTGACTAATCATAATTTTACTCCTTGCGCCCTAACGCCAAATTAAGGTGTGAACAACGCTAACCACCTACCTAAAGCATTGTGCCATAAACACTAAACTTGCTTGAAGTGAGAGCGATTAGCGTTGTGAATCACCCTTAAATTTTATTGTTAGTTGTGAAACTTACCACCTGCCGAGATCTACAACCTTAATCTAGGTAGTCTGGTGTATGTAAGTTTGTACCGCAGACTTTGCACTTGTAATCACCTGAATGCTCACCTTCCATTAACGCATTCGCTATTGCTGCAAATAAGCCAGAAAAGAAACTCTTAACTTCTTTTCCCGTAGCTTCATTAGATTTAGAGAAGCTTTCATACTTATGAAGTGTCACCTTTTTGCAATTACAACAGAACGCTTTGGTCTCTTCAGCGCCGTATATTTGAACCAACTTGATTATCTCCAACAACCTAATTTTTCACCTAGCAACTACGCCTTGCTAACAAGCGACAACGCGATGCCACTTAACTTAAATATTGTGCCATAAACACAGAGTTGAAATTGCGACTTAAGTCGCCAAGCGTTAGGAGTCTTTGTTAAGCAGTTTGTTATATTTTTTCACGCACTAAGTTAGCTACATCAACTGCAGCGCCACCTGATTTGAAACTACGACCTAGATCGTATGCCATGTTCTCTAATGGCGCATTGTCATAGCCGTGTTCATTGATTTCTTGAACGTACCGCTTCAAAAAGCCTTCTCCACCTAGCTGCTCCCATTGAATTGTGTGCATGAGTTCGTGAATATGAATTTCTAAGTTTTCTTGATGCTGGGGTTTCATAAAGTACATGTATTTGTAGGTGATTGCCCCACAATCCATATCAAGAAAATCACCTAAACCAATATGGCATAGTTCGGGAATGTCAGGCTTCGGGATTACATCCGTTACAACAAACTTGCATTTAGCTAAGTATTCTGGAGAGTAGTAGCCTAAGAAAACATCTGAAAACTTACTGCAGCATTGAGCTTCAATTTCGTATTTAGAAACGATGCTATCAATCCACTTATCAAACTGCTTGATTGGCATATTACCCCCGTAAAATATAACGCCTACAATAAGTTGTGCCATGTTGAACTAACCAAGCGCACCGGACTCTCTACCAAAAATACCGAGTGTAATGCATCACCTTGATTGTTTTGTTAAACACATGATTTTTCGATGAATCCCATGCCTTCTTTAATACGATCTAAGTTAGCCGTTGATGTGAGCTTTTCTACAACAGTGAAAGCAACATCCATCGCGGCTGAAGGACTTCTTGAAGTGATTATGTTTTTGTCGATAACAACGGGTTGCTGGATGATGTTTACACCCATTTCTTTCATTTGAGCCTGACGTTTTTCGCTTAAATGGTAAGTTGTGCCATTACGACCATTAAGAACACCACTTTTAGCAATTGGTAATGCTCCGACACAAACAGAAGCGATTATCTTACCTTGTGAATCAAAGTCGCGGATTAACGAAAGTAACCTTTCATCGTATGCATCTTCATAAAACCCAGAACGACTCATGCCGCCAGGAATAGCAAGTGCATCAAAATCATCGATGTCTATTTCACTTACTTGAAATTCAGGTTCAACCGTGAAATTCCATGCGCATTTTACCTTTGGACGTAAACCAACCGTCACAAGTTCAATTGGTTCTAAACCATAGGTTGTCGTCCAACCAAGAGCATCAGTGAATACACTTGCTTCGTATTCTTCCAAGCCCTGACATAGAAAGAGAATAACCTTTTTCACTGAAACTTCCTTAAATGTGTTTAACGCCCCAATCACGCGCCCAAATTGTTGGGTGCTTTTTGGTGATACACTGACGCGAAGCGGCAATCACCCAAAGCCGTGCGACGACTTGGGTCGCCTTGAATTGATTTGTCAGTTTCATTTTTTAAGAACAAGACATTGATATTGCGCTATTCTATTTAAATCCGCCGTATATTGCGGAAACTCAGATTGTAACAAGCATAGAGCATCAGCAAATGTGATTTGATGCAAATTTGACGTGTAATCAAAGATTAAGCAATTTATACGTGATTCAAACAACTCTATACCCGGCTCAGCCTTGCATTGCCCCCACATGACTTGATCGATTTCATCTTCGGGGTCTTCCAAAGGACTATTGGCCTGAACATATAAGTTTGACAGCATTGCTTCATACAGCGATGTTAATAACTGATCTTTGCAACGTAATAGCCAAGCCAAAGTGATCAAGTTGTGTCCAAAGAAACCAAACTGCTCAATACAAGATGATAATACATCTGAGAGACTGGCCTTTACTGGCACTGGTTTCGAGTTAACGTTATCTATATTTGAAAACGTAGACGTAACGAACTCTGTAAAACGATTAAGAAAGGCTGGGATCTGATGTTCATTCAATTGCCTATAGACACTATTCATTGCAAGCAATATCGTCACATTGTGGGATAAGTATTCATTGGCAGATGCTGCTTTGGTGGCAAAGTGGCGAAAAATCTCATCAAAACCTTTGTTTTGATACCACTGAAAAGTAGCTTGATAAGCTGCGGGATAAATACCACGATTCAGTATTCTTTGAATACGAAAGTCTTGTAATGCTGGTGCTTGAACAGATTCCTCATATGTAGGCTGTACCAAAACTGAATCATTAGCCATCAAAATAGACGTATGAGAAAAAAATTTGTCATTTTCACCAAAACGTTTAGCAAGGAAATTTGCTGATAAAAATGCTTTCAACGCATGAGGTTGATGAATTATTGCCCCACTATGTAAGGCTTGTTCTAACAATTCCAAATTTTTCATATATCTTCCATGAAACTAACGCCCGCAATCACACGCTTGTCGCGTGAATTGCTTTGTTAGCATACTTCTTCAATGCTCATAGTTCTTTAAGTGATTCTCTTAGTTTATCCATAGTTTGAATTCCAAGTTCACTACTAACCCAACCGTACTGATCGCCATAGAATCTAGGAAAAATATGCAAATGGTAGTGGTCGAGCTCGTTGAAATGAGGGGCCTCTCCATTGTTTTGCATAAAGCCTATACCATCGGGATTGAACTTAGCTTCTATACGTTTATATAAATCTCTTGCAACGTCGGTGATCTCTAAAAACACAGACTCAGGCAGGTCAATGAAAGTACGGTATTGAGTCTTAGGGCAAATTAAAATGTGTCCAAAGTTGATTGGGTCATGGTCCGCAAAAGCTATAACTTGGTCAGATTCGTAAACGATGACCGAGTCAATTTCACGATTAACAATTTGTTCGACTATCGTAGTCATCTGAGCGCCTATCAAAGTATGCTAACATTGTATTAGTGCCCGCGCTCGATTTTCCCAAACCGTTATACGCGATTTTTTTCATCTAACTGATTATAATTAAACACATTTTTAATCCTTGAAGCAATCGCCTTATCTGCGAAAGTGTGCATACTTTCATCTCGGCTCAGGAATTCACACTCCCCAATACTCAAAACTGACCCACAACTCGTTACCACGCAGGAGCGTGGGAACGAGGAATTTGCAGGTACGACAAGCCCAATGGATTTGCTTTAACGTCCACGCTACCGCCCTTCGGTTGGCGGCATCCAAAAGACCATGTGCGGGAGATATTTAAGGGACGTAGACTACCAGAGCATGAGAAAGGTGTTTAGACAGAGGCGTCTAAAATGTTGGCAATGTCAGGATTTGCATGATTGCGGGGCAGAAAACGAAAAAAGCCGCTGATTTCTCAGCGGCTTTTCGGTATGTGGCGGAGGGATAGGGATTTGAACCCTAGAAGGGCTATTAACCCTTGCCGGTTTTCAAGACCGGTGCTTTCAACCGCTCAGCCATCCCTCCGGAACGCGGCGTATAATATGGGTTTCCCGTTGGCTTGTAAAGTACAAAACTAACATTCGCGGTGCGTTTGGTCAGCTTTCAGCCAATAAAAAAGAGGCCAGCGTTAGACTGGCCTCTTTGGTGTGTTTTTTAAACCGTTTTAGATGTTTTCGACATCAAATTCAACCACGGGGCTGATGTCTGCCTCGTAGTCTACGCCTTCAACACCAAAACCAAACAGTTTTAGGAATTCAGCTTTGTATTCTTTGTAGTCAGTCAGCTCACTGAGGTTATCAGTGGTGATTTGTGGCCACAAGTCACGGCAGTGCTGCTGAATATCGTCACGCAGTTCCCAGTCATCTAAACGCAGACGGTTTTCGCTGTCTACCTCTGGGGCGCTGTTATCGTCTTTATAGAGGCGTTGGGTGAACATGCGATGGATTTGCTCCATGCAACCTTCATGGACGCCCTCTTGACGCATTTTTTTGAATACCATGGCGATATATAGCGGCATAACTGGAATAGCCGAGCTCGCTTGGGTGACCACGCTTTTCAATACGGCGACGTTGGCACTACCGCCTTTTGCCGAGAGCGTATTGTTCAGTGCTTTTGCGGCGCGATCGAGGTCCATTTTCGCTTTACCCAGCGCACCTTCCCAGTAGATAGGCCAAGTGAGCTCGGTACCGATATAGCTGTACGCGACGGTTTTGCAGCCTTCGGCCAATACACCAGCGTCGTTCAGTGCGTTAATCCAAAGCTCCCAGTCTTCACCGCCCATCACGGTGACGGTATCTTGAATTTCTTGCTCGGTAGCCGGCTCGACACTGGCTTCGATGATTTCATCTTTGTTGGTGTCAACGGCGGTTGAGGTATAGGTCTCACCGATTGGTTTGAGTGATGAGCGCACCAGCTCACCGCTGTCAGGCAGCTTGCGCACTGGCGAGGCCAGCGAATAGACAACCATATCGATTTGCCCCAAATCTTGTTTGATCAAATCAATGGTTTTTTGCTTAGCTTCATGCGAGAACGCATCGCCGTTCAGGCTTTTGGAATACAGGCCTTCTTGCTTGGCAAACTTGTCGAATGCGGCAGAGTTGTACCAGCCAGCGGTGCCAGGCTTTTTCTCGGTGCCTGGTTTTTCAAAGAACACACCAATGGTTGCCGCACCGCCACCGAAGGCAGCCGCAATGCGTGAGGACAAGCCATAACCGCTGGATGCCCCTACCACCAAGACACGCTTTGGCGCATTGGCAATCGGGCCTTGCGCTTTGGTGTAGTCAATTTGTTCTTTTACATTGGCTTCACAGCCGATCGGATGGGTGGTCGTACAGATAAATCCGCGAATTTTAGGTTTGATGATCATATTCAACGTCCCTCACAAAATTGAGGCTAAGGATAATTACTAACGCCGACCTATGCATCCCCTTTTGCGGAAAAATGACGAAAATATCCAGTGGTTGGAGGTGTTGCAGACAAGATTAGTGGACGAGATCGCGATCAGCGCCACCGAAATGGCGCAAAGACGCACTCTTAACGACGACGGTTAAGCGGCCAATACATAAACCAAGAGGCATAAGGGTTCGGCGAAATGAATTTATCATTGTCTTGCGCGTTTTCTTTATTGCCACTTTGCTCCCACGCATTCGAGAAGATGTGTTGGCCCCAGTTAAACGCAATGTTACCGGTTAAGCCAAATTTAGGGCGTGTTGGGGTTGAGCTAGCGTCTGTATCTCGTGGTTGATGGATTTTACTCACAGTGACTTACCTCTTTAGTTCGATACGCTTGATCGATGTTGGCGTCTTGCCATCACGACACTGCAAAAGAACATAATAAGTAAAAAAGAGCAGACTTGCATCATTTATGTGACATTAATCACACTGGTTGGTGCAGTCATAGTAAGCCGCTGTCTCATAAAAAAGCGCCTGCCGAAGCAAGCGCTTTTTGTCGTCATGGTGCGGTTCTCTTTGCAGTTAAGCCGCTTTGTTTGGGTTCGGCTTTTTAATCGCACCACCTTCTAGCTGGCTAGATGCAAACCATTCCGCTTTAAAATCATCAACTTGAACCGCATATGCACGTAGCGCATCAGCCTCAAGCAGTTTCTCTCGTGCTTGCGCGGTAATGATGTTTTGATCCACGGCCTGCTGTGAGCGATCAGCCAAGCTGGCTTTCCCGTCGATTTGCTTCGCTTTGGCGGCTTTGATCAACGCCTTGTCGGTATCGCGTGATTCCCACATGGCTACAAAGGCACGCTCCATCACGGCAACAGGATCTTCAGGCTTGTCACCCACATAGCAAATGTGTGTCCAGCGATCGCGATCCGCGCTCGGTGTCATCAGCTGCTCTGCAATTTGGTTAAGCAATTTATCCGATGGCATTTTGTAGTGCATGCCCAACGGGAAGAGAAGTACACGTAAGCTGCGACCCACACCGTTACGTGGGAAGTTATTAAATGCGCCATCAAAGGCTTTTGCACACTGAGCTAAACAGTATTGCAGCGCATAGTGCACCATTGGCAAATCGGCACGCGGACGTCCTTCATCTTCAAAGCGCTTCAGTACTGCAGAAGCCATATAAAGATGACTTAACACATCACCCAAACGGGCTGAGAGCATTTCACGGCGTTTCAGCTCACCGCCGAGGGCCAACATGGCAACATCGGTGGTCACAGCCAATGCTCGGCTCATTCGTGTCAGATGACGGTAGTATTTCGCCGTTTCGCCACTCACTGGCGCGCGATTGGTCAGGGAGCCGGTTAGCGCGTTAACCAAGCCCAACACACTGTTTTTACTCGCGTGACCGATGTGCTTAAACAGCAGCTTATCGAACGCTTGCGCACCAGCTTCTTGGTCAGGGTTCGCCGCCGCTTCCATTTCTTTGAGTACATATGGGTGACAACGGGTCGCCCCTTGGCCAAAGATCATCAGGTTACGGGTCAAAATGTTGGCCCCTTCTACCGTGATCGCGACCGGAATCCCAAAGTAGTGATGGCCAATATAGTTAAGTGGTCCCAATTGGATTGCACGCCCAGCATGGATATCCATGGCATCGTTTAAGATGGTGCGCGCCAGCTCTGTCATGTGGTATTTCGAGATCGCGGTGATAATCGCTGGCTTCTCACCTTTGTCGAGCGCTGTAGTGGTCAACGTGCGGGTCGATTCTAGCAAATAAGTCAATCCGCCCATCCGCCCTAATGCTTCGGCGACTCCTTCAAAGCGACCAATATGCATCCCGAACTGTTTACGTACATAGCTGTATGCACCCGTGGTTCGGCTAGCCAAATGGCCCACTGCCGTACCCAACGCCGGTAAGGAGATGCCGCGCCCTGCTGATAAGCATTCCACCAGCATCCGCCAGCCGCGGCCGACATAATCTTTGCCCCCGATCACCCAATCGATAGGGATAAAGACATCTTCGCCCTTAGTAGTACCGTTCATAAACGCCATGTTGAGCGGGTTATGGCGATCACCAATTTCAACGCCGGGATGATCCGCAGGCACCAGCGCACAGGTGATCCCAAGCTCTTTTTTCTCGCCGAGCATGCCGTCAGGATCGTCCAGTTTAAATGCCAGACCAACCACAGTGGCCACCGGTGCGAGAGTAATGTAACGCTTGTTCCAGCTTAAGCGAATACCCAGCACTTCTTTGCCCTCGTATTCGCCCATGCACACCACACCACGGTCAGGAATGCTTCCCGCATCCGAACCGGCTTCTGGGCCTGTCAAGCCAAAACATGGCACTTCACGGCCATCCGCTAAGCGAGGCAACCAATAATCACGCTGTTCTTGGGTACCATAGTGAGTCAGTAGTTCACCCGGCCCCAAAGAGTTTGGCACCATCACGGTCACTGCTGCACTTAAACTACGAGTGGCAATACGCGATACAATGGTCGAGTTGGCAAGCGCCGAAAACGCGAGGCCGCCGTATTCTTTGGGGATGATCAGTGAAAAGAAGCGCTCTTTTTTGAGGTATTCCCACACTTCTTCCGGCAGATCTTTTTGCTCTTGAACGATTTTAAAGTCGTCGAGCATCGCCAGCAGCGTTTCCAGCTGGTTATCGATAAAGGCTTGCTCATCTGCGGTTAACGATGGCTTGCCGAACTGGTGTAGGGTTTGCCAATCTGGCGAGCCGGAGAACAACTCGCCGTCCCACCATACGCTACCGGCTTCCATCGCCTCACGCTCGGTCGCTGATAGCGGCGGCAGTACCTTTTTGAAGAAAGAAAACGCTTTATCACTAATCAGTGATCGACGCATTGACGTTTGAGAGCTCATGATTCAGGTCCTTTTGTTGATCATGGTTGCACTCTTTTTGGTGTTATTGTGCGACCAGAACGGGTTTTCACTTGGCACTTAGGGTGCCGCTTACGGGTTGTTACAACAGCGCGATGCACGGCTTAAATCCCATCGCTCTTTGACTGTCCCTTGCGCTTATTTTTTCGCCATCAGCCCAAAGGTAATCGTGCGTTACTCTGCGGCAAATGCCACGATGTTATCTTGCGACGCTTGTCTTGGTTTGGCGTTCATCCCTGCAGCTAGATACGGAATAAGTCGGTCAACGATCGCTTCTGAATCTAACGTGCGTCCAAAATCGTTTTCGGCGATGTCGCGCAATGCCTCACTCGACGCCATGGTGAAAATCGCCGCGCCCAAGGTGAAATGTAAGTGCCAAAAAACCGCTTCTGACGTGAGATCTGGATTGGCTTTGCGTACCGCTTGGTTAAACAATGAGAGCACATGCTCATAGCGGGTGGTAATAAACCAACGCAGGTGCCCTTGTACATCGCTGTACCCACGTCCAATCAGCTGCATAAATGTCGCGGCGCCATGTGGGCGATACTTATCAAGAGCAAGCACAGGTTGTTTTGCACAGGCAAACACTTGTTCCATCGTACAATTGGGTTCACTGAGCAGCGCTTGCAGTTGCTCTCCGAGCGCGGGCATAAACGCCTCGAGATAACGGCTTAATACCGCCCGAACCAGTGATTTTTTATCCCCAAAATGGTAGTTCACCGACGCGAGGTTAACGCCCGCTTTGCCGGTAATCGTTCGAAGTGAGGTTTCCTTAAACCCATGCTCGGCGAAGAGTTGCTCCGCGGCATCCAGAATTTTTGCTTTGGTTTCGCCTCGTCCTGCCATTTTCATTCACCTGTATTAAACGCTTGTTTAACTTTATAACGCAATGTTGGGTTTAACAAGATAGAAACACGCCATCATCACATGAGTAACATCACATTCCTGAATATCGAGCGATAGGTTCAACGGTGTTATGAGCAAGACGCGTGGTAGGCACTGTTCCGAGCGACACTCGGTCATGTATTTGGGCGACTTACCGTGGCGAAAGGAGTCACTCGACACCGAGTAGCACAAGGCAACGAATCGATAGCGTATGGTGATTGGTAAAAAATAGGATGGTGATTTCTGCCGCCAATCCCCGCTATGACACTGAATGTCGGGGGCAAAAGATCAACGTCAATATGCAACGAGGAGAAAAAGGCGATTTTTTGTGCAAAATTGGGAACCCTTTCGCATTAATGGCGGTCACACTCTGTGCCACTGCTTTTTCTAGAAGACTTTTCTTCTACGCCCACTCGCTCGTTGCTTGTGGGCTTTTTTATGTGCGTGCACTCAATCAGCGCCGCATCAACATGCTAACTCGCCACGCTAAGTCGGTGACGAGACAAAAGAAATATTGCCATTCACCTCCTCTAATGCACAATTTTTGTGAGAAAAATCACGAATTAATCGCGTATTAATAAATAATTGCCAGTTTTTCTCAACCTAAGGAACTTCTTCAATTTCGCCCAGTCCTAATGGGTGCATCGGTAAGAAATGCCTTATCTCCCTCAGCGATTGAGGGCGCATGATTTCTCTTTCTTTCCGACCTGCTGCTGCTTTTTCTACTCACTTTAGAGTTTGTTTGTCTCTACCTTTATTTTTTGCCCACCTTGTGTGGGCTTTTCTTTTTTTAACGGCACTAACCGCTTTTGATCTTTGCTTATTTATCTTGGGCTTATTTATCTTGGGCGCACTTATCTTCGCTCACCGTGTTTAATCAGGGCTAACAGCACCATTGGCAATCATTTGATAGGKCGAGCCATATCGCAACGTCAAGCCAAGGGCCTTTAACGTTTCTGAAGCATCAATCCATTTACCATCCCCCGCACTGACGGTAAATTGCGGCGGCGTTAGGCCCATTTCCCGTGCGGCCCACGGATAATACGTCGCTTTGGGAGGATGAAGCTCTGCACACAGGTGAAAGGTGTGTCCCCATTGTTGCTGATGAACAATTGCGGCAATGGTGCTAATTACATCCGCCCGGTGCACCAAATTGACCGGCTCATTGGCACCCGCCAAGTCGCTCCGCCCTGCCAATGTTTTCGACGGATGACGGTCTCCACCAATCAATCCGGCTAGACGCAGCACCGTCGAGGTATTACCGTAATGAGCGCGAAGGTGCGCTTCAATCGCGTGGTGAGCTTTTCCAGATGCAGTCTGTGGTGCCGGCATCGAGTGTTCTGTCACCTGCCCTTTCAAATCACCATACACAGAGGTGGTGCTAATAAAGAGGACATGCTTAACCTCGGCGGCAAACAATGTGTCGATAAATGCGGTCATGGCTGCTTGATAGGCATTGAAGTCTGCGTTCCGCCGTCCGGCAGCAATGTTGATTACGACGATATCGCAGCCAAGTAAGGATGCCGCGGAGGTGTAATCGGGTTTCATCACATCAAACGGCACCACGTCGCACCCAAGCGTCTCGCTGAGCGCCCGTGCATCAGCCGCATCACGCTTTGTCCCTACAACATGATGGCCCGCAGCCAGTAACTGTTTGGCCAAAGACGTGCCTAACCAACCACAGCCACAAATACCTATTTTAAAACCCGTCACAGTCACTCCTTTTGTTACGTAATTATTTTTCAATGTAATGGATAACAGCGCCGTTATTTCGCCTATTTTGGTCTATTATTTATTTCACGCTGTAAATATATTCCGTGATCCTGAAAGGAAATAACCAAAAGCGTGAATGGCGACAAAGTTTTCATGCTCGAATGGTCATAATAATGTCATTAGCAGGCGCGAGAAGATAGACTAAATGCCACGAAACGGTAGTCAAAAACCGTGTTGATATACGTAGTTAACATCGAATTTGGATCGTGGATAACGTCACGATTGTTTTACATTCTGGTCACGAACTTAAGCGGTAACTCGAATGAATACTCTGGAAAAAATACAAAAAAATCTCGAAAACTTCAGCAAATCTGAAAGAAAAGTTGCTGAGGTGATTGTTGCCTCGCCACAAACTGCGATCCACTCTAGCATTGCCACACTGGCTAAGATGGCGGATGTGAGTGAGCCAACCGTGAACCGCTTCTGTCGCCGACTCGACACCAAGGGTTTTCCTGATTTTAAATTGCACCTTGCGCAAAGCCTCGCGAACGGGACACCCTACGTCAATCGTAACGTAGAAGAAAACGATGGTGCTGACGCTTATACCGCTAAAATTTTTGAATCCACCATGGCCTGCTTGGATGTCGCGAAAAACAGTATCGATACCCACCAAATTAATCGCGCGGTGGATTTACTGACCCAAGCCAAAAAGATCGCCTTTTTTGGCCTCGGTGCTTCGGCGTCAGTTGCGCATGACGCACAAAACAAATTTTTCCGCTTTAACATCCCCATTGTTTGCTTCAACGACATCGTAATGCAGCGTATGAGCTGTATTAACTGTAACGATGGGGACGTCGTGGTGGTGATCTCGCACACTGGCCGCACCAAAAGCTTGGTCGATGTGGCGAACTTAGCGCGTGAAAACGGCGCGACGGTTATCGGCATTACCCAGCGTGACTCACCGCTGGATAAAGTGTGTTCACACACCATTCAGCTTGATGTCCCGGAAGATACCGACGTCTATATGCCCATGGCGAGTCGCGTCGTGCAAATGACCGTCATTGATGTGCTAGCGACTGGCTTCACGCTTCGCCGCGGTCCCGGGTTTAGAGAAAACTTGAAACGTGTGAAAGACGCGATTCGCGATTCACGCTTTCACAAAGAGTCGTTGACTTAATACGCAGGAGTGCCCACGGCACTCCTTTTTTGTGTCACACGATCGACGCTTTCCCTGCGCTACACTGGATGCAATGTGCTTGGTTGCACGTTGAGCTTCATGATGTTTTTGCTGTTGCACCTCACTATCCAGGTCTATGCGCGGTCTGGGCGTAGCCCAATGAAAACAGGAGTTAAACATGTCTGCAAAACTGAGAAGAACCAAGATAGTTACAACACTCGGCCCTGCCACTGATAAAGATGATGTGTTAGAAGCAGTGATTAAGGCAGGCGCAAACGTGGTTCGCCTCAACTTTTCTCACGGCAGTGCAGAAGATCATATTAAGCGTGCCGAACAGGTACGAGCCATTGCGGCCAAATTAGGTCGTCATGTTGGTATTTTAGGCGACCTACAAGGGCCGAAAATCCGTGTATCGACCTTTAAGGACGGAGCAATCCAACTGGCCGTTGGTGATAAATTTACTCTAGACGGTGACTTATCACCGGGTATGGGTGATCAAGATGCAGTCGGCCTCGACTACAAAGCGCTCCCTCAGGATGTGACCAATGGCGATATCCTGTTGCTTGATGATGGCCGAGTTCAACTCAAAGTGTTGGCGGTAGACGGCGCGAAAGTGCATACCGAAGTGACGGTCGGTGGCAAGCTGTCGAACAACAAGGGCATCAATAAAAAAGGTGGCGGTCTATCGGCGCCGGCATTGACTGAAAAAGATAAACAAGACATTCATACTGCCGCCAAAATTGGCGTGGATTACTTAGCAATTTCATTCCCGCGCAACGGTCAAGATATGAATTACGCGCGTACCTTGGCCCGCGACGCAGGCCTTGAGGCGCGATTGGTCGCCAAAGTTGAGCGTGCTGAAACCGTGGCAAGCGAAGCCAGCATTGATGACATCATCGAAGCATCAGATGTGGTGATGGTGGCACGTGGCGATCTCGGCGTTGAAATTGGCGACCCTGAATTGGTAGGGGTCCAAAAGCAATTGATTCGCCGCGCCCGTAGCATGAACCGTTTGGTGATCACAGCAACTCAGATGATGGAGTCGATGATTTCGGCGCCAATGCCAACTCGCGCGGAAGTCATGGATGTGGCGAACGCCGTCCTCGACGGAACAGATGCCGTCATGCTTTCTGCAGAAACCGCGGCGGGACAATACCCCGTAGAAACCGTTCGATCTATGGCCGAAGTCTGTATGGGGGCGGAAAAAATGCCGTCCGTCAATGTGTCGAATCACCGCCTGGATCGTCAATTTGATAGCCAAGAAGAGACGGTTTCGATGGCGACCATGTATGCGGCGAACCATATGAAAGGGGTGAAAGCCATGGTCTCGTTGACCGAGTCGGGCCGAACCGCCTTAATGATGTCGCGTATTTCGTCAGGTAAACCTATCTTCGCGCTCTCACGTCACGAGCACACACTCAATCGTGCCGCGCTGTATCGGGGGGTCACACCGGTGTACTTTGATAGTGATAGCGGAGCCGGCCTGCAAGTTGCCGAGCGCGCGCTGCAAACCCTCAAAGAAGGTGGCTTCTTGGATGAAGGGGATCAGGTCATTATGACCCAAGGTGACCAAATGGAAGTGATCGGCTCAACCAACACGATGCGTGTTCTGACCGTGAAATAATTGAGGCTATCAGCCATGACCAAGGGCGCTGCGGCGCCCTTTTTCGTCACCAACCGTTAGCCAAGAGAGGTCGCGTTTTGCGTGCTCTCAGGACGAGGTAGCTGCCAACGCGGATTAATGTGGGCCATTAAGATATGATCTTCCCAGTGTCCGTTAATCAGCAAATAATCGCGCGCACGCCCTTCGCGCTCAAACCCAACCGCTTCTAACACCTTGGCGCTTTTTTCATTTTTCGGCATATAAGAGGCGCAGACGCGATGCATATTCACGTTATCAAACAGCCATTGGTTGGTGGCTGATAACGCGCGCCGCATAATTCCCTGCCCTTGAGCGAGCTCATCTAATGAGTAACCCACAGTGCATGAGTAAGACGGATACTGCATCATGCTGGTGTAAGAGATCACGCCTAACACCTGCGGTGAGGTTGGCTTTGCGATTAAAAAGTAATAAGCCAGCTGGTGTTTTTGCAGCTCCATCAATTGCAATACGCGGCGTTTCCAGCCCTGCTCGGTATAAAAACCATCGGTGCGTGTCGGCTCCCACGGGGTCAAGAACGTGCGATTACGTTGGAAGTATTGAACAATACGCGTCACGTCTTCGTGACAGATCGCATCAATCCGTAAATCATCGACAATGATACGCGGGAAACGGCTTATACTGGGATCAGACATTCTGTGGTTCCGAACGATTATGTTTTTTGACTGCATGACAACACCGCTAGGGCAAATCAGCTTATTAGCGGACGAACACGGACTAAGACAGCTGACCTTGTCGGTGTATCACCCCTTTGAGCCCAGTCGTGAGTGGCAACATGACCCAAGAGCACTCCACCGCTACAAAACGCAGCTGTTCGAGTACCTCTCAGGCCAACGGACTGAATTTTCACTGCCCTTGTGCCCGGAAGGCAGCCCGTTTCAATGTCGTTTGTGGCAGCAAATACAGCAGATCCCCTACGGTGATACCTGCACCTACCGAGAATTAGCTGCTGCACTGGGTGAGCCACATATGCTCAGTGCTGTATCGATGGCCTGCAACATGAATCCGATTCCTATCATCATCCCTTGCCATCGTGTCCTTAACGAGCACCACCAAGTGGGTGATTACCGTTATGGCGCCTTGCTCAAACACGCCTTATTGGCACTTGAGCAAGGCGAGCCCCTAGAGGGGCCCGCTTAGTGCGCGTCGAGTTGACTACTTTTTGCCAATCCCGTAGTCACGCAGCTTATTCGCAATCGCGGTATGCGACACGTCCAAGCGTTTGGCGAGTTTTCGGGTCGACGGATAACTCCGATAGAGATTATTTAAGATCCCTGATTCATATCGCTTCATGATTTCATCCAGCGAACCATCCAGAGACTCTTCACTGATGAATTGGGTATTTTCGATCTCCGGTAACTGAACGTCGTCGATCGTCATCACTTCTGCGTCAATTTGGGTCATGGCATGAAGCAAAATATTGCGAAGCTGGCGAATATTACCCGGCCACGCATAGTGGGTTAGGTAATCAGCCAGCGCGTTATCAATTCGTGGCTTAGATTGGCCTAAATCGGCGGCAAACTGTTTGATAAATAGTTCAGCCAAAGGCATGACGTCCGCGGTACGCTCACGCAAAGGAGGCACGGTCAACGACAAGACATTAAGCCGATAGAACAAGTCTTCACGGAATTGCTGCGCCGCGACCAGTTCAGGCAGATTCTTTTGTGTCGAGCAAATCACGCGCACATCAACGTGCATTTCACGCTCTTCGCCAACGCGACGGAAGGTGCCATCTTGCATAAAACGCAATAGTTTTACTTGCAGATGACGGCTCATTTCGCCCACTTCATACAAGAAAACCGTCCCGCCATCAGCTTGCTCAAGAATCCCTTTTTTGGCTGTGCCGCCATTTTCCGCCGCCGCCATACCAAATAATTCAGTTTCGGCGGCGTTATCTGGCATAGACACACAGTTGACCAATAAGAACGGCTTATCCGCACGCAGCGAATGGCGATGACAAGCCCGAGCGATCATCTCCTTGCCGGTACCCGTTTCACCTTGGATTAATAATGGCGCGTCGAGCATAGCAAGCTTTTTCGCTTGACTAATCAGCTGTTTAAACTTGTTAGATTGGCCTACCAAATGCTCAAAACCGTGATCGCTAGGAGTACGGAACACGGTTTGTGGCGTATTGTTCATTGCCACTTGCTTGAGCTGGACAACGGCGCTGACCAGCACGGGCTGATCACTCTCATCGTTAATGTGAACCGGCATCACTTCCATCAGAAAGTCGAGCCCGGCCATCACAACCATGCGGCAACTTTGGCTTGCTTCTTCTTTTTCTAACCAGTGGGAAAATTGAAAATCAGGGAACACACTGTTGGCGTGCTCGCCCACTAATTGATGCTCGCTTGAGCTAATCAAATCCAGTGCCGCTTTATTGGCCATATCGATATAACCATCGAGGTTAATCGAGAACACAGGATCAGTCAGACTTTCGAGCAGAGCGCGCAGTTCACGGTGCTCGCGTTCGGCAGGCAGAAACTGGATTTTACGCACATCGGTCACGCCTGAAATCAAACGGATTTCAGACATTAGTTGGCTAAAGGCTTCGAATTCAATTTCAGGGCAATTGAGGTAGATAATGCCGACTTGATCGATCTCGATACCACGCAGGTCGATTTCACGCCGTACCAAGATATCGAGTAGTTCGCGCGTTAGCCCGATTCTGTCTTCACAACAGACTTTCAGTCTCATAATGGATTCCTGTAACTTGACAGTGATACCCAATACCGGCTCGTCACATCGTTGGATGAGTGGGTTAAAAAAACGGCACTCATCAGTCAGTTAGGTAAGAGGTCAAACAGTTTATCTGTCGGAGCCGAATTAGCTGTCAGGATAAGTTGACACTGAAGCGGAGTTTGAGCGGGTTGGCGGAAACAGTCAAGCCCTGATGCAATTTTTGCCACCTGATATCACGTTTGTAGCACACTGTCCGTTTGGGTAAATTTTTGATTATAAAGTTGAATTACCTAACAGATCTGAGAGTCTGTCGCGCCCTTGGCATCGCGACGAGTTCGCGGCCAAGGGCGACCCATTACGACGCTGAGCGTTCAGCTTTACCCAAAAGCCGTTTAACTAACTCGCGACGAAGTTGTGACAAACTCGGAGCGGGCTGGCCATGCCAAGGCAGCGGACGCATTAAGGTCATGGTTTTAAGACCCAAGCGTGCCGTCAGCAGCCCAATCCCCAAGCCTTGCGCCACACGTCCGGAGACGCGACCGGCCATATTCACCGACAGGACATCAAATCCCACATCGGTCATCGCCTCACTGGCGCCTGCCAAAGCCATATTAGTTAGCACCATTTTTAGCAAGGTGAAGCGTGCTTTGACACCCAATTGAATACCGTAAATCTGCGCAATCCGTGTCATTAGATGCAAGTTGCGCCAGGCCACCAGCAACATATCGGCAATCGCAAGTGGGCTGACCGCCACCATAAGTGCCGCTTCTTGCGCGTATTTGGTCACTAATAACCGCGCGGCTTTATCTTGGTCGGTTAACACATTTTGCTCATACAGGGCCAACACTTCGCCATCGTTATGCGTGGCCGAGATTTGGCTTTGCCAGTGGGCAAACCCTGCAGTATGGGTTTGCTGTGTGCGCTCAGCCAGCGTCCGACAAAAGGTCTCTCCCTGCCCAACCGACTCAGAAGCCAGTAATTGCTCGGCATGTTGGCGGGTTTGCTCGCGCTGCACTAACTTACGCATGGCTCGCCATTCACGGCCCAGCACCGCAAGCCCAGTCGCGGCCACCGCCACCAATAAGCTTTGCCATGCTAAACTCAGCCAATCTTGCGACTGCCACGATTGGTACACACTCACACCGGACTGCACAACCGCCAAGAGTACGCCGAGTAACACCAAAAAAGGCCACACACGGCGACGCGTACGCGTAGGGGTCAGCGTCGTTTCCAGATCCGACTCGAGTGTCGACGTGGCTTCAGGCAAAAAGTCAGCCTGTGCATCAAATTCAGCACGGTGTTTCACATCATGAAAAGCACTCGCCTCATCATTATCGCCATGATGAGTGAACGTCTGCTTGGGTTTATATTGCGTCATCTCACCCTCTCTTATCGAAATTTATCGCCGAGCAAATAGTCGAGCGCTTTGTCCATGCGGATGTGTGGCAACGGCGCATCTAATGGCACATGAGGCGGCCTAAATGATGGAAAATCAAAGCCTTGATGTTGCCAAAAATCCGCATCGGGGAGTTGGTTTGGTACATCGCCCGGATACAGTGTCACCCCCGAGCCGTCGTCTAATTCGCCTTTCAGTGCAGCGTGTTGGGTGCCTTTAACATCAACGAAACCGGGCGTCGTTGCCGCCACGGATGCGACACTTTGGCAGCGCATCTCTATGCCTTCGAAAGCCGCTTGTTGCCATGCTTGGTGGACAATTTGTTGCAGTAAGCTGACCATATTCGGATGTTGTTCGGGCGTAACGTGATCGGCTTTGGTCGCCGCAAACAAGACTTTATCGATCCGCGGGGAGAATAGCCGTTTGAGCAATCCAGATTTACCATATTTAAAGCTCTGCATTAATTGCTCAACCGCCAAACGCATATCGTGAAAGGCATCCGGCCCCACATTGAGCGGCTGCAACGTATCGACCAAGATCACTTGGCGATCGATCTTAGCGAAATGCTCACGGTAGAACTGAGCGACCACGTGCTCACAATAATAGTCGTAACGTGCCTTGAGTAAGCCATAGTTAGTGTGCTTGTCCGCTTTGGCTTTGATATCGTCAGTTAATGCCCCCATCCAAGGGAAGAACTGCACGACCGGCGCGCCAGCTAATTCACCGGGTAACACGAACCGTCCCGGCTGAACCCAATGTAAGCCTCCATGCGCTTTGCAAGCATGCAAAAACTCAGTAAAGCTTGCCGCGACCTCTGCCAATTGTTTTTCATCTGCCGGCGCAAGCGGGTCCAGTTGAGCCGCTTTCGCTTGCCACACCTTGGCAAGTTCCGCGCGTTTCCCCGTTAACATACTGGACTGCTTTTGCGACCACTGGGGGTAACTTTGGCTCAGCAAGGGTAAGTCCAACAACCATTCGCCCGGATAATCGACAATATCGACATACAAGGTAGCCATGTCATTCAACGCGCGCATGGCGGCAGATTGAGGGCGATAGCGCACGGCCACTCTCACCTCACTCACATCTCGCGTTGGCGAGGGCCACGTCGGCGGTGTCATTTGCAGGGCATGCATGGCGTTTTCATAATCAAACGCGGGAAGATGCATGTGAGGGTGTGGCTCACGACGTGCGCCCAGCGCGCGCCCTTGCTGCACCAGTTGCAGTAACGGCAAGTTTGGCTGGGTGCCTAAATGGGTCAGCTGATTAATGAGTGAGGTAATAAACGCGGTTTTACCCGCGCGAGATAAACCGGTAACGGCGAGACGCACATGACGGTCAGCCCCGCGGCTTACCCACTGCTTTACGCGCCTTTTCACTGATGGCATCGGTTAGATTGACTCCTTTATGACCACGCTGTCCCGAGAGGAATCCGATGGGACAGCGTGAATAGGTTCTGTGTAGCTGTTAAGTCATAAACGCTTTACAGCTTTTTAAAGGCTTGGTCGACATTGAATGCCGAGGAGGTGACATAAGCTTCCATCTGGCCAACTTTTGCTTCCATCTCGCTAAACTCGCGATCGAGATCCGCAATCAGTTGGCTCGCCGGCTTTCCCGATTGCCACGCCTTTTGTTTCACTTGGTGTTCAGGCTGCGGTGTCGCATCGGGTTGTTCATCAGGCTGGGTCGGCTTTTTATCGAGGATCAACATCGCAGCGATATACGCGACAATCACAAAAAAGCCAAAACCAATCAGAAACGCAGAAACCGTCAAGATACGCACCAACCAGGTTTCCATGCCAAAGTAATTGGCAATGCCAGCGCACACACCGCCAATGCGTCCATTTTCCGGGTCACGATACAGGGTTTGACTCATGCGCGTTGCCTCCATTGGGGTGCTTCAGCATCGAGCAAACGCTCGAGGTTATCCACACGGGTCTGCAGCTTTTCAGCACGCTGCGCCAGTGATTGCAGCGTTTCATAATCTTGTCCACTCAAGCCTTGCCCAATTTGACGCTTACTACGATAGTGCAGCATCAGCCACAACGGGGCGACAAATAGCAAGAAAATCGCCAGTGGTATGCCTAAAAAGAATGATGACATGTTCGCTCCTATCGTGGTTGTTATTGCTTATCGTTCATTTTGGCTTTTAGTGCCGCCAATTCTTTTTCAATTTCATCTTGAGCTTGCAGATCGGCAAACTCATCTTCGAGTCGCTTGCCTTTGCCCATTTGATAGCTGTCTGCTTCCGCTTCTAGTTCGTCAATACGACGCTCATATTGTTCAAACTTTGCCATTGCCTCATCAGCACGGCCGCTTCCTAAGTGGCGACGCACGTCACGGCGATTTCCGGCGGTTTCACGTCGAATAGCCAGCGACTGCTGACGCGCGCGGGTATCCGTCAGTTTGGTCTCAAGTGCGGCGATTTCACCGCTCAGCTTATCGACACTTTCTTCGATTAAGCTTAACTCTTCTTCCAGCGCGACTTTGATATCATGCGCTTTTTGTTTTTCGATTAATGCTGCTCGCGCCAAATCTTCCCGATCTTTTTGCAGCGCCAAGGAGGCTTTATCTTGCCATTCTTGGAGCTGGCGATTGACGTTTTCAATCTTACGCGCCACTTCTTTTTTATCCGCGAGCGCTTTCGCGGACGATGTGCGTACTTCGACCAGCGTGTCTTCCATCTCTTGAATAATAAGACGGATCATTTTTTGTGGATCCTCTGCCTTGTCTAACAGCGAATTGACGTTAGCATTTACGATGTCAGCGAAACGAGAAAAAATACCCATCATAGACTCCTTAATGATGCACCAAAGCAGTAGATTACATGCTCATTGTGCCTGATTCGTCTGAGCGCCATCGCTCAGCCATAGTTTGCTAGCCAATGTATAATCAACTAACGTGCCAACTTTTTAATCTTTATATTTCAGACACTTAAAGTTTATTGCATCCTACCATCAAACGCGCCATGATGAATAAAACCACTATTTGGTAAAAATCGCCATGCGTGAACAAGACAATTTAATCGGAGAATCCGATCGCTTTTTAGCCGTGTTGGACCACGTCTCGCGGCTCGCGCCATTAAATCGTCCCGTGCTGATCCTTGGCGAGCGCGGTACCGGCAAGGAGCTGATTGCCCAACGCTTGCACTACTTATCACATCGCTGGTCTCAGCCCCTCGTCAGTTTAAATTGCGCCGCATTAAGTGAAGGTCTTATCGATTCTGAACTGTTTGGTCATGAAGCGGGCGCCTTCACGAGCGCCAAAGGGCGTCATGCGGGTCGCTTTGAGCGTGCCGAAGGTGGCACCTTATTTTTAGATGAAGTCGGCACCGCCCCCTTGGGCGTGCAAGAAAAGCTCCTTCGCGTGATTGAGTATGGCGAATATGAGCGTGTGGGAGGATCTCAGCCCAAGCAGGCGGACGTGCGCTTGATTTGTGCGACCAATGAAGACCTTCCTGCGATGGCAACGCGTGGGGACTTCCGGCCTGATCTGTTAGACCGCCTTGCGTTTGACGTTGTCCATCTACCGCCACTGCGTGAGCGGCGACAAGATATCTTATTACTCGCCGAGCATTTCGCTCTAAAAATGGCGGTCGAGTTAGGCTATAGCTACTTCGCCGGTTTTTCTGCCCAAGCCCAAGCACAGTTACTTGCCCACCCTTGGCCTGGCAATGTACGCGAGCTTAAAAACAGTGTGGAACGCGCCTTGTATCGTCACAATGATCCCGATACGCCGGTTGAATCTCTGTGTCTGGACCCGTTCACACCACCTTGGCGAGCCGAGATGATCTCGCCACGTCAAACCAATGCGGCGGCCGACAACCAAGGCGGGACGATCCCTGCGTTACCGGTAGATTTGCGGGAGTGGCAAAACGAGATGGAAAAGGCCATGCTGATGGCGGCGATGACACAGGCCAAATATCATCAAAGAAAAGCCGCGCAGTTACTCGGCCTCAGCTACCATCAACTCAGGGGGCTGTTACGGAAACACAATGTGGGCAACGACGAACAATGATGTAAGCCAATACGTACATCACTGGGAAAATGATACGTGACATTGCCCTTACTTTGCTTGGTGGTAAGGCCGTTTCGGTGGTAGATTACGGGGTTTACTTTGATAGCTGATTTCACTTGGTTTATGCGCGTTTTCATCCAATTTTTGATCCTTGGGGTCAGCGGCTTGATCCTCGCAGGCTGTGATGCCTCCACGGACCAACGTGCGGCCGACAATCGTGGCTTTGTTTTTTGTGGCCCGGGCCAGCCCACCACGTTTAACCCTCAACTGACCGACGGCGGCCTCACGGCCGATACCTTATCGAGCCAGCTTTACGATCGCCTTTTGCGTCTAAACCCTAAGACGTATCAGCCCGAACCCATGTTGGCGAAAAGCTGGGAAGTCAGCGAGGATGGTAAAACCTACACGTTCTCTCTGCGGCGGGGCGTTGCGTTTCATCGCAGTGTGCAGTTTACGCCGTCACGCTACCTCAATGCTGATGATGTGGTCTTTTCATTTCGCCGTCTCATCGACAACAATCACCCTTACCATCCTGTCTCCGGTGGCCAGTACCCTTGGTTTGATAGCATGGACTTCTCGGGGTTATTGAAAGACGTAAGAGCTTTGGACACTTATCGCGTTCAATTTACGCTCTCACGCCCTGATGTATCTTTTTTATCCACTTTGGCAACCAACTTTTCGGTGATCCTCTCGAAAGAGTATGCGGATCAACTTCTTACTGCTGGCACCCCAAAAAAGATAGATACCTATCCGGTCGGTACGGGCCCATTTGCACTGGCAGAGTTTCAACCACGCGAATTTATTCGCTTGCGTCGCCATTGGCAGTATTGGCAGGGCCCAGCACCCATGGAGCAGGTGGTATTTGACGTCTCAACGCGTGGCACAGGCACCTTAGCAAAAATGCTGACTGGTGAGTGCGATGTGCTCGCCTCGCCGGTTGCTAGTCAATTGCCTGTGGTCGTCGATGACAAGCGTTTTCATTTGTCATCTCAAACCGGCATGAACGTCGCCTTTATCTCCTTGAATACCCGTCATCCGGCCTTGTCTGAAGTGGAAGTCCGTCAAGCGATTAACCTTGCCATTGATCGCAATGCCCTGCTCAGCTCGGTGTATTACGGCACTGGCGCTCCGGCCACCAGTTTGCTGCCGCCCATGTCGTGGGCTTACGATCCCAACAGCCAAACCGAATACAACCCGAAATTGGCCGCCGCACTCCTTGCTAAAGCGGGCTATCGCCAAGGTTTTAGCGTTGATTTGACCGTGCCAATG